>CAMTZV010000169.1 GCA_947086625.1 uncultured bacterium
CTCCCCTACCGTCTGGATCATATCCAGCGTCTTTTCCGCAGGGTATTCCTTTTTGACCTCCTTCGTGTCCTTGTCCATGATCTTGATCGTGACACGATTCGTTCCCTCATGATAGCCGAAGATTGCCTCCGTGTTTGACGATTTGCGGTTGATCTGATCCACTGCCTTTTTTAATGAGCTGTCCGACGCTTTCTCGGGCGCGACAAACTTCTCGTTCTGCTTGCCCGATGCCTCGTTTACAGCGGCTGTCACAGCAGGCTGCCCTTCCCCGCTTTGTACTGTGCGCACGATATCCGGCGCTTTTGGGGCTGCCTGTGTCTTCTCGACTGCCGACGCACTTCCTTGATAAGCCGCAGCCGAATTCTGAATCGGTTCCATAGTCATAGCCGTCACCTCCGTGTGATCCTGTTAATAGTTGCATCCGCTTTCCCTCATTACGGATATTATACGGATATAAAATGAGGGTACAGCGAAGCAGCAGACCTGGCCATCATCTGCTGCCTTGATTCGGGTTGCTATTTTCTATATCGGCACAGAACCCGTAAACTTTATAGAATTTAAATCAATTTCTTAAGCGCCGCCAGGTTCTCAACGCTGGCCGCTGCCTCGTTTTCCTTCTGAATCTGAAGGTAAACCTCCTTACGGTAAACGGGCACCTGTTTGGGAGCCTTGATGCCCAGCTTTACCTGATCGCCGCGGATCTCGAGCACTGTCACTTCTATATTATTGTTCAGCACAAGAGACTCTCCCTTTTTTCTCGTCAGAGCTAACATGCTGTGCCCTCCTTCCGCTTTTTGAGCGTCTCATAGATCGGATGCTTTACCTCATATTCATCCTCCACGATAAGCTGCACGGCACGGTTGTTTTCCATATTGATAATGATCGGCGCCTTTAAATTGGCCGTCATCTTTTCGATGTCGGCGGGCACGGTGATCGTCACAAGCGGATACGTATGCTCCTCCTTAAGCGAGCCCACCGGCAGAAGGTTCTCGTCATCGATCACCGGATTGTACCCGGACACCACCAGATGCGGCTCCACGACCGGCATTGCAAACTGCGGCTCCTCCATCGACTGTAACCACATGATCGCCGCGTCTTCGTTCTCCTCGTCGCGAATGAGCGCAAACCGGTTCATGAACGGAAATCCGATGATCCCGTCGGGAAATACGATCAGCTTCTCATCCTCTATCGTGATCGTTCCAAATAATCTGGTCTCAGCTGTCATAATGCGTTGTTCTCCTTTTGCAAAATGAGGGGCGAAAGCGCCCCTCTGTTTTTGTATCCGTCTCTTTTAGAGAATATCTTACAGATAATCCAGAAGCGACATATCGTCGATCTTACCCGCCGCCTGCAGGGATGCCTGAAATGCGGTGAAGGCGGACGTGTAATCGATCGTCACGTCGGAGAGCTCCTCGTCCTCGTTGTTGGATTTTAACTCCGTAAACGTCGTCTTCTGGCTGCTCATGCGGTTTTCCGCCAGCGCGAGCTGGTCACCCCGGCTTCCGACGTCCGTGATCGCAAGATTCACCTTGCCAAGATAATTTTCAAAATGGCTGATCTGGCTTCCGAACACCTTCTGTAAATGGTCGTCGAAGTACGCCATCTGCTTTTTCGCCTTTTCGAGACAGTCGTTCAGGTAATTCTGCTCCTGCTGCCCCGGGTAATCACCGGACTTCATCATCGCCTCAATGTTCGCCACTGTCGTGTGCGCGTCGATCGCATCCTGCACCACGTTCGTCAGCTCTGCCAGATCGCGGAAGCAGTCGGCGTTCGCCACGTCGTGAATCTGCGTGTTGATCCGCATATCCTGATTCGCGGATATCGTATAGTTGATGTCCTGCGCGATCCAGTTTCCGTCTGCGTCGTAGTTCGTGTAGGTGATCCAGTTCGCCGGACTCGCATCGGACTTGTTCGTACAGTTGAAGTACATCTCCGGGCGCGTCTCTCCCTTCGAAAAGCCGTTCTTCTCGTAATTCACCTCAAAGCCCGCATACTCCGACGTAAAATTCTGCGCAAGGTTCTGTCCGATAATCATCTCGCCGGAATCCGGCAGGTAGATAATCGTATTCGTATACTGCGCGCTGACCACATCCGGGTTTGCCGCAAGATTCTTCAGATATGCATCGTACTGCTGCTCGGTCATCGCCTCAACCTTCAGATCTGTCGTAAGCCCCTTATCGTTTGTGGTGAGCGAGTAGGCCCCGCCTGCAACGGTCGCGGAGAGTGCCGTAGCGCCGTCCGCATTTTTTACGGTGACTGTGCCGCCGCCCGCCGCCACATTCGTGTCGATGCTGTTCTTTTGTGCATCCGTTATACTTATCATGTCGGAACCGCTTGCTGCCGGCGGCTGATTTAAATTCAGCGGCGGTGTGCGCGTGAAGCTTACCGTATTCCCCTGCGCGTCGATAATGGTTCCCCGAACCTCATTCACGGAAGGATTCGCAGTCGTGTAGTCTGCCTCCTGCGTCGTAAACACCATATTGCCCTTTTCATCGCTGTAGGTCGTAATCCGCGTCGTGACGCCGTTCAATACGGTCGTCCGGGCCGACGTCGTTAATGCCGGATCATCCACGCTGAGCCTTCCGTCGCTGCCGATATTCATCTTATAGCCGTTCATCTCCTCAAACGTCGCGCCGGTCATCTTTCCGGTGCTGTCCGCCTGATACGTAAACGCGCTGTCCTTCTGCAGCGTCCGCCACTGGAAGCTCTGTGAGGTAGAGGGCGGAGTTGCCGTCAGATTCGTCGTATCCGTCGTGATCATCACATTCCCGTTTGTCGTGGCATTGGACGCGCTGGAGCTTGTGTCCACCGCATAATTATAGGCAAAGCTGCTCAGATTGCTCAGCTTGCCGTAGGAGAGACGTATTCGCTTTAAGATCTCCTCCCCGGGCGTGCCCACCGGCGTCTTGCCGTTTACCTCGGCGATCGTGGGCGTATCGAGCTTATTCGCATAGTACGTATACGTCTCGAGCTTATTGAAATCCAGCTTCTCGGTGATCGCATATTTCGCGAGCGCCGCCTCGTTGCCGTCCGTAAAGCTTACGGTAGAATTCGTCTTGTAGCCGCTGAAGACGGTGCGCTCCGCGTAATCCGCGTTTGCCTCGGCGTAGAGCTGGTTGCTGTAGCCCTTCAGCTGCGTTAAGATCGTCTTGCGGTCCTCCTCGGTCAGCGTATCGGTGGAGCCGCTCACGCAGAGACGGTATGCGTCAGTAAAGACGTCCTTCATATTTGTGAGCGCCGTCTCCGTGACGTCCATCCACGAACGCGCATCCTTAATGTTATTGCCGTAATACTGATTGATCTGGCTGAGCGTCGAGGAAAGACGTAAGGATTTGATCGCAATCAGCGGATTATCCGACGGCTTTGTGATTTTTTTCTGCGTAGACATCTGCGTGTTCAGACGGTCTACGGATATTTTATTGTTATTGATGTTCAGCTTTGTGGTATTCATCATCATACCATTCGTTATTCGCATCATAATCGTTTTACCTCCTGCCTTCCTCCTATACTCCCGTGCTTGTGATCAGCCGGTCGTACATCTCGGATAAGACCTGCACCACCTTTGAGCACAGATTGTACGCGTTCTGGAATTTCACGAGGTCGAGCGCCTCCTCGTCCTCGTCCACGCCCGAGATTGACGTGCGCTGCTTGTCGACCGTGTGAACGATCGTCGTATAGTTGTCGCGCAAAAGCTCCGACTCCTGCATATCCATCGTCACATCGCCGAAAATCGTAACCAGAAACTGATCGCCGCTCGCGCCGCGGTACATCGGTACGTCCCGCTGAAGCTTTAACATCTTCTCGACAAACGCCTGATGGCTCTCGCCGTTTTCAAAGTCCTCAAGCGTCGCGGTCGCAAAAATATTCGGGTCCTTCGCCGCGTCGATCACCTTGAGGTTGGCGGCGGTGAGCTGGTAATAGCTGTTGGAGTTCGAGCGCACAACGCTGCCTCCCGCCTCCGAAAAATCCAGCTCCAGGCCCTGCTTGTTTTCCGCCACAAAGAAGGAGCCCATCGGATTCTTGTAAGCGTCCACACCGGTATGCTGAATGTCGTTAAACGCCTTTGTAAAATTGCGCAGAAACTCATTCATCTGCGACTGGTAGTAGGCAATGCCCTTGAAATCGATGGAGGTCCCGACGGACGCACTCTGCCCCGCCATCGAGGACAGCCCCGTGATATCCGAGCTGATCGTAAAGCTGAAGGTCGTCTCCCCGCTCGCCTCGGTCTTCATGATGAAGGAGGAATACTCGTATTCCCGGTTGCCGATCGTCAGCACGCCCTCCGGCGGCAGATTCATGCCGCTCTCGGACAAAACGTTCGTCTTTGAGATCACAACCTGCCTGCCCGCCGTACTCTCGACCCGGCCGCTGAAGCTGTTGTGGTTGTTTCCGTCCCGAAGCTCCACCAGAGCCTTTAAGCTTCCGGTCGCAAGGGAGCTGGTCGGCCCGAAATCCGACAGCGTATCCGCCCAGCGGATGTCGTAGAGACCCTCCGCGTCGTTCTGGTTATCCTTATATTTTCTGGCAACGCACTCTAACTGGCGGTAGCGCTCGCCGTCCACAAGCTCCAGTCCGTTTACCTTGATCGTGTAGTTTGTCGCCCCGGTGTACATATCCGGGTAATTTGTATTCATGACCTTTGTCTCCTGCACCTCCACAGCCACGATCTGGGAGAGCTGGTCGACGAGGAGCGCCCGCTGGTCGCGCATATCGTTCGCGAACGCGCCGTTGATCTCCACGTCGTTGATCTGCTCGTTTAAGAGCGCAATCTTCTGGGCGATGGAGTTGACTGTCTCCACCGTCGTCTTTACCTGCTCGTTTAAATCCTCCTGGATCTTGAGCAGTCCGTCTGATACCGTATTAAAATAGCTGCACAGCTTCTTCGCGCTGCTGATCATCTGGTTGCGGACGGATGTATCCGCCGTATTGCCCCTGACCGAATCGAGGTCGTTAAAAAACTGATCGTAGATCGACGAAAAGCCCTTGAT
>CAMTZV010000170.1 GCA_947086625.1 uncultured bacterium
TCCCGCGAGTTTTTGTGGCAGGAGGGACATACGATCCATACGACCGCAAAGGAGGCCGAGGAGCGTACGCTTCTGATGCTGAACGTCTATGCGGATTTTCTGGAGGAGGTTCTCGCGATCCCGGTCATCAAGGGACAGAAGACCGAGAAGGAAAAGTTCGCGGGCGCGGAGGCGACCTACACGGTCGAGGCGCTCATGCACGACGGCAAGGCGCTGCAGTCCGGTACCAGCCACAATTTCGGCGACGGCTTTGCGAAAGCGTTTGATATCACCTATACCGATCAGAATAACCAGCTTGTGCACCCTTATCAGACGTCGTGGGGCATGACGACCCGCCTGATCGGCGCGATCATCATGGTGCACGGCGACGATTCCGGTCTGGTGCTGCCGCCCCGCATCGCGCCGGTGCAGGCGATGATCGTTCCGATCCGTCAGCAGAGCGAGGGCGTTTTAGAGAAGGCGAACGAGCTTTTGGGCGCGTTAAAGGCAAACGGTATCAGCGCAAGGCTCGACGACTCCGACAAGTCGCCGGGCTGGAAATTTGCGGAGCAGGAGATGCGCGGAATCCCTGTGCGCATCGAGCTTGGGCCGAAGGATATCGAGCAGGGGCAGTGCGTGATTGTCCGCCGCGACACGCGGGAGAAGATGACCGTTTCCTTAGACGAGGCTGCGGGGAAGCTGCCGGAGCTGCTTGAGACGATCCAGCGGGATATGTTTGCGCGTGCAAAGGCACACCGCGACGCGCATATTACCGATGTCACGAGCTACGGCGCGTTTCAGGATGCGCTTGAGCACAAGCCGGGCTTTATCCGTGCGATGTGGTGCGGCGATCAGGCATGCGAGGAGAAGATAAAGGAGGAGACGACGGCGACGTCGCGCTGCATGCCGTTTGAGCAGGAGAAGCTCTCAGGCGTGTGCGTCTGCTGTGGAAAACCTGCGAAGAAGCTTGTTTTCTGGGGGAAAGCGTATTAGAAAACATTGGTTAAATCAGTGTTTTCTTGAATAATTATATGTAGATTAAAGGAGCGTCTATGATCATTGAGTTACCGGAGCACGTAACATATATTCTGCATACGCTGGCGGAGCACGGGCATGAGGGCTATGCGGTCGGCGGCTGTGTGCGGGATGTGCTGCTCGGCAGGCAGCCGCAGGACTGGGATATCACCACGGATGCGGCCCCGGCTCAGGTCAGGGCGCTCTTTCGCCGCACGCTCGACACCGGCCTGCAGCACGGGACGGTGACGGTCATGCTCGACCACACGGGCTACGAGGTGACGACCTATCGCATCGACGGCGTTTACGAGGACGGCAGGCATCCGAAGGAGGTCAGCTTCACCGCAAGCCTGAAGGAGGACTTAAGGCGGCGGGATTTTACGATCAATGCGATGGCGTACAATGAGAAGGACGGTCTGGTGGATCTCTTTGACGGTGCCGGCGATTTGAGACGCGGCGTCATCCGCTGCGTGGGTACGCCCGGGGAGCGCTTTGCGGAGGACGCGCTGCGCATGATGCGTGCCGTCCGCTTTTCGGCGCAGCTTGGCTTCGCGATCGAGCCGGGGACGTTCGCCGCGGTGTGCGCGCTGGCCCCGTCGATCGGGAGGATTAGCGCAGAGCGCATTCGGACGGAGCTTTTAAAGACGATAACTTCCGCTCATCCGATGCATATGCGGTTGTTTTATGAGACCGGGCTGAGCCGGTATTTTCTGCCGGAATGGGATGCGATGATGGAGACGGAGCAGAATAACCCGCACCACTGCTACAGCGTGGGGGAGCATGTGCTGCACAGCCTTGCCCTCGTGCCGCCGGAGAAGGTGCTGCGGCTTGCGATGCTGCTCCACGATGTCGCAAAGCCGCTGTGCAGAGAGCGGGATGAGGCGGGTATCGATCATTTCCACGGGCATCCGCAGGCCGGGGCCGAGATGGCGCGGCGTATCCTGCGCCGCTTAAAGCTTGACAATGAGACAATCGCACAGGTGTGCGGCCTGATCCGCTGGCACGACGATAACCCGCCGCTTACGGCAAGAAACGTACGGCGCGCCATCTTTCGGGCCGGGGAATCGCTGTATCCGGCCATTTTTGCGGTGAAGCGCGCGGACATCGGCGCGCAGAGCGATTATAATAAAGAAGAAAAGCTCCGCTATGTGGATGATTACGAGGCGATCTACCGGGAGATCATGGAAAAAAAGGACTGTCTTTCCATAAAGGATCTGGCAGTGGACGGTGCGGACCTGATCGCGGCGGGCGTGCCGCAGGGCAGAACAATCGGCGCGTATTTAAACCGTCTTCTGGAGCTGGTGCTTGAAGAGCCGCAGCACAATACGAGAGAGCTTCTGCTTGAAGAGGTGCGGCGGCTGCGCGATGAGGAGGAAGGCGGACAAAAGCTACAGGAATAAAACGTCAAACCCCGTCATAGGATGAAAAGGACGCAGAGAAGCGGTGTCACTTTTATCTTATGGAGGGGTTTCCTATGTATTATCGAGCAGAGCAGATTCTAAATGCATATCCCAGGGAATTTACAGGAAATATGAAAGGCCGCGGGTCTATCCTCTGTACAGACAGCGAGGGAATCTATCTGCTGAAGGAGTATAACGGCTCCGTGCGCCGGCTTGAGGTACTCGACGGCGTGCTGCGGTATTTGAAGGAGCGGGGGTTTCTGACCGAGGAGCTCATATACACGCGGGAGGGGGAGCTGCGCTACAGGGATGTGGACGGCGTCTCGTATTTCCTGCGGAAAACGGTTCAGGGGCGCGAGTGCGACACGCGAAACCAGGATGAGATCGTATATGTGATCCGGCATATGGCGAGGTTGCACGGGCTGCTGGCGCAGTACGGCGCACAGGGGGAGAAGGAGAGCGTATCTTTTGCCATGCGGGAGGCCGGAAGCTTTGCCGGAGAGGATGCCGTTTTCTCCGGGACATGCGGGGACGTGCAGGGCGCCCTGACGGGCGGCAGAAAGCAGCCGATGGACGCTACGGCGCGGCACACCCGCGAGCTGAAAAAGGTAAAAAATTATGTGCGGGGCAAAAAAAAGAAAAATGATTTCGAGACGGAGTTTTTAAAGGGCTACGGTCATTACATAGAGCAGGCTGCCCGGGCGCTTGAAATGGAGGAGGAGCAGCCTTTGCCGGAGGACGCCATGCAGCTCATACACGGGGATTTCAACCAGCATAATCTGATCTTTACGAGAGAGGGGCTCGCGCTCGTGGGCTTTGAAAAGCTGCGGTGGGACCTGTGCGTCCTCGACCTGTCGAATTTTATGCGGAAGATCCTTGAAAAACACAACTGGAACAGCGGGCTTGGCATGGATATGGTAATGGCGTACAACACGGTGCGCGCGCTTGCGCCATGGGAGCTGCGGCAGCTGTATGTGCGGCTTTTGTATCCCGAAAAGTTCTGGAAGATCGTCAACCATTACTATAACACGAGAAAAACGTGGGTGTCGGGGCGCAGCATAGAAAAGCTCACGCGTTTGTTTTCACAGGAGCAGAAGCGGGAAGAGTTCTTATCGATGTTGTTTTATCTCGTAAAATAGTTTATAATAGGGTTTATGAGAAAGAAAATTTTACGGATAATGTTGGTGATAGGATGTATGCTGCTGTCTGCCGGCTGCGGAAGCGATAAGAGCGACCGGATCTCGATGGATCAATATCCGGGCGCTGCCCGGGAAAAACAGGATGAGGAGGATCCGGATGAGGAGATCGAGGTCTCGCGGGCGACGGACGGTGAGATCTATGTGATCACGAGTGTGAATACGCAGGAGTGTCTGATCGGTCTTGGAAAAATCGACTCGCCGCGGACGGTTCAGTACGGATATACGGATGCGACGCAGATTTTCGATCATTACGGGCAGTTTATGTCCGTCTCGCGGCTTGCACCGGGGCGGGCCGTGACGATCGGAGAGCTGGATTCCGAGGCAAAGCTCACGACGGTGCAGCTTGCAGAGGAGACGTGGTATCAGGAAAATATCACGCGTTTTTCCGTTGATGCGACGGTCGGAATGCTGACCGTCGGAGATACGAAGTACAGATTTGAACGCTATCTGCGTGTTTTCTCCGATGACCGGGAGATTTCGATCACGCAGGTGAAGGAGGGTGACACGATCAGTGTGCAGGGCCTTGACAAGCGGATACTTGCGGTGACGGTCACCCAGGGACACGGCACGATCGCGCTGACGAATACACAGCTGTTTGAGGGCGGCTGGATCAGTCTCGGCACGAAGATCTATGCGAAGGTGACGCCGAATATGATGCTTGAGGTGCCGGAGGGCGAGTACGAGCTGTCTGTGGCAAATGACGGCTACGGCGATAGCAAGCCTGTTGTGGTGGAGCGCTCGCAGGTGACAACGGTCGATCTCGAGGAGTTTAAGGGCGCAGGGCCGAAGCTGTGTCAGGTTACGTTTGAGGTGAACGTGGAGGGTGCGCTCCTCTATATTAACGGGGAGCCGGTCGATTACTCGGCCCCGGTGGAGCTGCGCTACGGGATCCACCGGCTGACCGTGATCGCGGACGGGTTCGAGACGTGGGAGCGCCAGCTCGTGGTCCACTCGGAGGAGACGACGATCCAGATCGGGGAGCCTCAGCTTTCCGATGACGGGGAGGACGACGCGGAGGAGGACGACGAAAAGGACGATAAAGAAGAGAAGAAGAACAAGGACAAAAAGGAGACCGGAGGCAAAAAGGACAGCGGGACCCCCGACGGAGATGACGACGATGACGGGTCGGTGACGAGCGAGGAGAAGGGTACGAGCTACAGCGACGTGAAGGACAGCAGCACCGGAAATTACGGCGATTATGTGGACACGATCGTGGATCTGATTGAGTCGCTCGTCGGTTTGGACGACTAAAGGGTATACGGACTGCGCGGGCGGGCTTTTTTGCGCGGGCCCGGCAGCTACCAAAATAAACATAAAAAGAGCAGGAGGAAAACTATGGACTACAAGGCAATGTATGAGCAATGGCTGGACAACCCTTACTTCG
>CAMTZV010000171.1 GCA_947086625.1 uncultured bacterium
TCCTCGGAATACGGGAGATAAAACTCGTAGATATGCTCCACGTTGCTCCCGTAATAGCCTTTCAGCACCCTCTTTGAGATGTAATCCGCTTCTCCTTTCGGTATAATTAAATCGGTTCTGCAATCCATATTCCGGATGAATAACCGGATGCTCTCGCAAGCTCCGCCTACCATTCCCCTTGACTCTAAAACAATCACCTGTTTCATCCTGCATCTCCCAGCAATGCTTCCAATACTTCATCTACGGTGACAACCCGCCAAATCCCGCGCTCCCGCAAAACTGGCGCCGTCTGCTCCGCCGCAAACTCCAGACTGATGATTGCAACATCCGCCTGCGGGAGCACCTCATCCGGCAGATAGACCCGGATGCCAAGAGATGCGTCCACGGCTGTCGAGCTTTTGTCAATGGCATATTTTAAATTTCTGCCTCCGTCTCTGAGCGCCCTGCAGATGAGCTTTCCAATATCGCCCATCCCATATACCGCTATGGATTCGGAAGCATTGAAATAATCGCAAAGGTGCTTTCCCTCCAGTGACACCTTCTGCCATAACAGAAGCGTCTGGAAGTAAGAACGGTACTTGTTCGTCTTATCAAGCTCTGCCAGATATTCACGATCCCCTTTTCTCAAAACGGCCTTTTGCAGCAACAAAAAAATCGCTGACAGACAGCCCATAGACAGCATATATTTTCCACATTTCCTATCGATAACCCTGTTGCCTTTTCCCGTCATAAGACTCCTTTTATATAATGATCCAACCCCCGCGCCTCCAGCATCCCCGCGATCTCCTCCTGAACGCTGTAGCTTGCCGCAATCACAATGAGACACTCCCCGGGTGTGATCTCATGCAGCTCATACACCGGATATCCATGAAACATTTCATGTTCCTTCCGGCCATCGCTCACCACAAACCCGTCCGGCGCATACCCCATTTTCTCCGCCGTCTTCAGCATATTTCCCGCATATACTCCGGTTCCGAAAAACAACACGTTCTCCTGCCCGGCAAAGATCGTCTGCAACAGCTCAGCCTGCTTTTTTGCCGTCTTAAGCTGATGCAGCGAATTTACGGCATACTCATCCGCTGCGGCTTTAAACAGGTATCTCATATTTTCCTGCGCCCACAGCAGCTGCTGCGCCGCATAGCGGCTGCACATCACAGTCCCCACCACATAGCCTGCGTCCTGCGCAAAATACGGGTAACACCGCTCCAGCGCGTGGCTGAGCGTCCCGTCATGCGGCATCGGTTCCTCCGGGAAATCCTCATAGCGCCACTCTGTTTCCAGCAGCTTTTTTACGCTGTCCGTCCGCGCCCACATCGTCGTCCCAAGCAGCGGCGGCGTGTCCCGGTCAATCACCGCTTTCAGGTGGTATCTCTCTATCAGTTCCTTCGTCCGGATATAATTTTTTTCATTCGTCCACGCATCCCCATACCACGCATAAGAATAATCCCCCGTCGGCTCGGGCGGCAAAAGCATGCCGACCGTTTCGTTTTCCTCAAAGATATGGATCACGCCCCGGATATAATCCCCGGATAAAATGCTGTTGTCCCACAGCCCCTTTGACCATGTTTGCACCTCGTCCTGTTCGCCTTCAAATTTATGGTTTTTGTCATGCAACCAGCAGAAATATTTATATTTTTTTACCGTCTCCCTCGCCGTGACAAGCAGCGCGCTCACGTCCCTGCCCCTGTTTTCTTTCAGAATGTATGCGACGTTCTCCCGGCAGATCCATTTTTCAGCCTGATCAAGTACCCTTTGTCTCGATGAGATGCACAGCACCCTGATTTCCTCCGGTATCCGGCTGATATACTCACAGCTCATTTCCAACATTTCGTCATAGTACAGGTTGACGACGATCACGCATTTTTCCAGAACCGCTCCGCTTCTGTCATTTTTTTCTGCAGCTTCCTCCGGAAGAATATAAAGCAGCCCGTTTTTTGCCCGGATATCATAAATATTTTCCATATTGCAGACCCCCGCTCACAGCAAAAAATAATGTTTGAATCCTCCGTCCCGGAGGTTTTTCACAATCGCATTGCGCGACCTCGCATACGCAACCGATACGACAACCATCGTCCCCTCCTTTTCAAAAGGGAACTCCGACAGCCGGTAAATGGGCAGCCCGTTTTTCTCGGCCTGCTTAGGCTGGTCGTCCGAGACCATAAACCCCTGCAAAGCGATCCCCTTCCGCCGGAACAGGTTTGACGTCTTGATCCCGTTTGCCCCTGCGCCGTAGATAACCACATGCTCATAGCCTGCCACAACTGCCTCGACATCGGCTTCAAACAGAGACTTATAATCCGTAAACACATGTTCCTTATAGCACTTCTGCACAATCCCGGTCAGGTCGTACGTCAGATTGGTTTCCTGCAAGGAGGCAAACCCCGTATTCATCACGGAACCGGTATAGTATCCGTTTGACTGTGCAATGTACGGGCAGAGCCTTGCCAGAACTCTTTCGTCGCTTGTGATCATCTCACGGATCAGCGGGCGCAGGGCATCCGCCCTACACCACATTGCCAGCTCTGAACAGATACATGGAAGATCAGAGGCGATATTCGCGTCTAAATCATACTTCTCTGCGATACCGGAAACTTCCTCAAAGAAACCGCCCCACAGATCATGCAGCTCCCCCAGATGGTTTCCGTGTACCGCATTCGGCGCGGCCAAAATCCCGAGCCGCGGGTTTTTCTCAAACAGCCCGATCACGCCGGAAATGTAGCCGCCGCTTTTCAGCATGTTTTCCAGCAAATTGTAGTTGTCGGATTTCACGTTTGTCACCGGTTCTTCCGGCACAAGCTCATGCAGTGCCAGAAGGCAGATAAATTCATAATCGGAAACTGCTTTTTTTACACAGTTATTCCACGCCTCTCTTGAGGTGCAGACGCACAAAAAAACATGTTCCGGTATACGCTTTAAATATTCCTCCATATCCCATAACCGGTCTTCCTGTGGCACATACATGATGATCGCAAGCCTGCCCCACAGATCGTCCGGCATGGATGCTTCATGCTCCCACGGCAGAATATAATCCAAATGAAGCGCATTTTTTATCTCATAAATATTGTACAGCCGGAGAATATTTTCCCAGATCAGATCCACATCATAATCGGTATGTTCCGCGATATAGCGCAACGCTTTTTCCGTATCCTCTCCCCCGGTGCCTGTCCGCCAGGACAGATTTTTTATGATAAAATTTTTCCTTTTTAAAATGGGGCAGCGGTCATTTTTTATGATGTCGTACGCCAGCGAATAATACGGGTTCACGCTCGCATCCAGCATGTCTTTTTCATGATAATCCGGTAGTTCCACATATGTTTTCCACGTCAGCCCGCCCTGCTCCAGAACTTCTGTAAATGTCATTTCGTGCCGGCAAACGTCTGAAAAGAACCATTCGGTTGAATCGAATTCATCCCAGTATTTTTTAAAAGCGTCGTTTGTGACCGCGCGCTTTCGGTAAACGCAGAAATAGGTATGGATATGCGTCGGCGTAACCGTGTCTGTTCCAAAGAGATAATCCTTAAATTGTCTTTCGCGGGTAATTCCCCAGAAATCACAGGACTCATGTTCCATTGCGTCAAACATTTCCGCAAAGGGATAAACCGGCCCGTAAAACGTATCGTTGAACAGCAGCACTTCGTCAAACTGCTCTACTTCCTCCCAGCCCAGATAGGACGTCATCGCAAGCTTAAACGCCATCGCATCAAACCCGGTATTTTCGCGCACATAGATTTCCTCTGTAAATCTGCGCAATATATCCCTTCCATCTGCGGTAAGCGCCCCATTGCAGACGATCAGCAGCCGGGAAAGATGTCCTTTCAAATTCTCCAATAAATATTCTACATAACGGTCTACGATCCCCTGTTTGTCATAAAAAACAAAAATCCCCAAACGCTTCATTCATGCAATCCTTTACAAAAAGTCCATCTGTCTTACTTTGTAACAAACACATCTACCACGCGCTGCCTTGTCATAATGTCAAACTGGTTTGTGAGCACAAATTTCCCAGTGCCCTCTATGTACTTATGGAACCTTGGCAGAATATTGATGATATACGCTTTTCTTGGTTTTCGCGCAATACTCTCACACAGGTTGTCCATCACCTTTCGGAACAGCGCTCCTTCAAACGGGTCAAAAAAATAGAACCAGTTATATGCGTCTATTTCCTTTTGCAGCTTCGCGGCATCACCATGAATGCAGGTCACCGTTTCTCCATATGGGTCAATTCCCATTTTCCTAAAATTCGATACTAAAATTTCATACACATGATCTGCATATTCCGCCCCGCCGACTTTTGAAAATCCATAGTCCAGAAAAGACAGCATGGCGGCGCCTTTCCCGCACCCAAAATCAAAGATGGCATCCTTTTCATTTGGTATACAGTGGCACCGGTCCAGGATCGGGAAAATTTCCTTGGGTGTTAGATTGATGCATCCGTGCATCCCCTCAATCATGTGGCCAGATGCGTTTACACTGATACTGTTGACCAGATCGCACTGAAATTTCTGCTCTAAAAACCGCATAAACTGCACATTTGTATCCGCCGTCGACCGGTCGTAGCCTTCTCCATAAACAATTTCGTTCATATCAAAATAAGTCTGGGCTTTAATGTATCCATGTGCGGCCAGCCGATCTCTGATTTCCTCCGTCTGCCCCGTACACAGCCAGACAACCGCATCCTTCACATCCTTATAGCCAAAGTCAAACAGTGACGCCCGAAACAGCGGAAGTTCATACGGAATTGTATTTGAATATTCCTCCGTGATGATATAATCCGATTTTAAACTATGATAGTATTCCGCATACCAGGCCACAAAGCGCCCCGAATAGCCATAACCGTATATCACGATCCGTTTATCCATACACCGGTGCATCACATCATCTAATTTATTTCTAAATTCTTCCAATACCTGTAGCATGTTTTTCTAAGCTCCATAACGAAATCGTTTGTAAGTCATGTGCGTATACCCAAAG
>CAMTZV010000172.1 GCA_947086625.1 uncultured bacterium
AGCAGCGGGAAAGCGCCGCAGGCGCCTCTGCGAATGGCGCGGGCTGAACTGTTACTTTCTTCATACTTTTTTGATTACTCCGTATAAACGAATGAGGATAACTTATCTACGTTGTCGGCCGTGATTGCCACACAGGGAACTAACTGCTTCTCCTGCTCGGGAGCCGTGCCGTTTAAGTAAGCGTCCGCCTGCTCAACCGCCATCTGGGTAATCAGAGCGATCTGCTGAAGCGCCGTTCCGACCATGTTGCCTGACTTTATGTAGTTCGCAGCGTCGTCGGAACCGTCCACGCCGATGATCTTCACGTCGTCGCGCCCTGCATCGATACAAGCCTGAACCGCGCCGCATGCCATCGTGTCATTGCCGCAGATGATGCCGGTGATTTCGGGATTGGACTGGAGAATGGACTCTGTCTTTTCATAGCCCTCTGTCTGATCCCAGTTTGCAGACTGCTGCGCTACCATTTCCATATCGGGGTACTCGTCGATGACAGAGTGGAAATTCTCGGAACGTACCTGGCAGTTCGTATCAGACTCCAGACCGAGCAGCTCCGCATATTTTCCTTTGTATTCCATCGCCTCAACCCATGCCTCTGCGATCGCTGCCGCGCCCTGTGCATTGTCCGCTACGAGCTGTGCAACAGCAAGACCGGACTGGTTGATCTCACGGTCTACTAAGAAGGTCGGGATGCCTGCGTCGTATGCCTTCTGGATTGCCTCGATGGAAGCGTCAGCGCCTGCGTTGTCACAGATGATTGCCGCCGCCTTGTCTGCGATCGCCGCCTCGAACATCTCGAGCTGGGTCGCCGCGTCGTCGTCATGCGAGAAGCACCTTACCTCATAGCCAAGCTCCTCACCCTTCTCAGTCGCGATATCCTGAACGGTCTTGAAGTAAACGTTTGAAGTGGAAGGCGTGATGCAGTAAAGGATCTTGCTGCCGCCGCCCGGGAGCAGCTCGCCCGATGCCGTATCGTCCGCGGGCTCGTCTGCCGCATCGTCCGCAGGCTCATCTGCCGGTTCGTCCGCAGGCTCGTCTGCCGGCTCATCGGCAGGCGCTTCCTGCTTGTCATCCGCCGGAGCGTCTGCGGGCTTGCTGCCGCATCCGCCAAGCATCGTCGCAACCATCGCTGCCGCTAAACAAGCTGCTAAAATTTTCTTTTTCATACATAGTCCTCCTTTGATAATTGGAAATGTTTCGCTGCCTTTCGGCTGCTTGTTTGTGTTTCCTATTATAAACATGTATATAAATTTTTCAATCATATTTTACATAAAAATTGAATTTCGACGAATTTCACATTTGTATTTACAGATTTTTAGTGAAATTGCACATAAAAATCCGCTTATTTCCGACATCAGAGAAAATATATCAAAAACATCATCCAAAATTTCATATAAATATTTATATAAATTTTTATATACGTTTTTATAAATTTCCCTATGCGGGCCTGCGCATAAAAAATGCGGAGCACTATGGCTCCGCACCGTTTATCTGTTTTTCAGTTTAATCCTGAAGGCTTTCCCCGCTCCACGCACTCACATCGCACCGTTATACTGCAGTCCCTTCGCGTCGTCCGAGGTGATGCGCATGTTCTCAACCATGCGGGACACCTGCTCCTGCATACGCTGCTGCCTGTTCATCTGCTGCGTCTCCTTGCTGCGCGCCGCCTGCTCCATGGACTGCTCCTTCTTGCGCGCTTCCATCGCCTTGTCGATCTTCTGCTCCGCGGTCGGAGGCGCCCAGAGCTTTCTGCGCTCCTCGCGCACGTTCGCTGTGTTGGCCTCGTTGATGCGCGCCGCGCCGCGCCGCTCGTCGTTGATCTCCGTCATCCGGCGCTCCGTGTCTGCCTGCAACGTCTCGCGCTTCTCCGCAGAAATTTCATCCTCTGCCATATCATTGATCTGTCCGCGCTCCCTGCGCACATCCGCCGCGCGCTGATCCAGCTGGCCGGAACGGGCCAGCCCCTGGCTGCGCTCGTACTCCGCGCGCTCAAGCTGCTGCGCCTTGCGGTCCGATGCCTGCAGCGCTCTCGACTTGATGCGAAGCTCCTCCCTGCTGTCCGACGTCTGGCGCTCCGCCAGAAAATCCGGACTCTTTTTCTGATTCTGCTCCACCGTCCGGATCATCCCGTTTTCCGACGCTTTCTTGTCGGGCTCCTCCTGACGCTTCACGCCCATCACCGAAAGCTGCTGCTTTTTCTCCGTCTCGTTTTGAATGCGGTCCCGCTGCATCCGAATGCTCATCGTATCCATATGCCGCCCTCCCTTTTTGTTTCCTTTCTCGTACAATATAATTCTTATATATGGGTTTATTTTACCAACTTATGGGAGAAAATGCAAGGGGGTGTTCGCTTTCCCAGATACTTCTATTTTTCTTGTCAACATCTCATACAGATTATATCCGTCCCACAGAAGGTCAAAATCCATAGTCTTTCCAATCGGCACGATGCGGTCAACCCCCGCATACTCTTCCGCCAAAAGCGAGTCAAACATTATCGGATCGCCGAGGTAACCGATTGTCTGGCACCTGCTGCCGCAAACGGGCACCAGCTCCCGCAAATCATGACAGCAGTATTCATAAAAAAATCCCGAATTCTCACGATAGTCCATCAACTGCTTATCCAGCTTTGAGACAGCCATTCTCATCAGTCGGTTATCCGCATGATCGGCCACACAGACAGGTTTCCATTCCCTGTGCTCTGCGGCGACAAGATACGCCGTTGTCAGCTTGTTTACCGCCTGCACAGGCTGTATCACATATTTATGCTTCACCAGTTCCCATAAATGCCCCCAAAAAAGATCTGACGCTTCCTTCTGCTCCTGTTCCGATGCCCCATTTACATACCACACAACAATACGCGGCGACGTACAGGCATTCTGATCTGTGAGATACGTGTCATTGTAAAAATCCTGAGCCATCTGTTTCCCGTCTTCACAGTGAAGATACGCAAACACATCTATGACTGCCAAAGAATATCGATCCGCAAAGCAAATATCAAATGCTCTTGCTTTTAATGGCGACGTACGAATTTCACTGATCGTTGCATCCCCACCCCATATAATACGCGTATCTGCAATCCCGGACAGTACGTCATTGATCTCCCTGTCATGCCCGTAACGCACAAGGCAAATCTCTTTCCTCCAGCTCGTATGCTCCGCCAATGCCTCCTGAAGCGTTCGATTTAAGACCGCCACCTGCGGGAATTCTTTCGATGGAATGCGGACGATATTTGCATTGCCGGTCACCAGACCTGCCGCAAGGGAATAAGCAAAATTCACCGCCACATTCGACGGCGCAATGTGGAACGCTACGCCGCGTCCGCGCACATGACTGCTCCTGTTCATAAACCGGTTACGCATTTCCGCAATGCCGGCTTTACGGATCCAGAACGCGAACGTCACAACATCCGGATAATTGCGGCTTTCGGAATCTCTCAAAATACACCGGGACCAGCAGTTCAAAAATTCTGTCACGGATGTTGAAAACGGTTCCTTTCCTCCCCTTCCTGCCATCTCGCAAATGGTCTGTGCAGTGCCTGTCTCATAGCTTATTCTACTTAAAATCTGCTGCATATGTGTCGCTGCACCCCCTTATCTCGGCATTTTCCAATCTTCCAAGTATCCTGAAATATTTCCCTTTTCTGCCGCAGGGGCAATCATCCTCTCCAAGCAGGACTCCCTCATCCTCCGTCAGAAGCAGATGCCCCGGATAGGATTCAGGAATTGCCGAAACGGTTTCCAGGATCCCTTTTTCTCCAATCGCACACAGCGTAAAATCATTGGGGTTTCGAATCACAACATCGGAATAAATGCTGGCATGAAGGTGCCCGCATTCGCACTCCATATAAATACAACCGGTCTGCTCCACCATCCCATAATAGTCATGAACATTTCGCAACCCACACACGTCCTGTAGCCGCTCATGAAATTCTTCCGGTGAAACCGCCTCATTGATAAGCTTTTTCCATCCTCCTCCATGAATCAGAACCGCATTGGAAAAATCGAGCCGCTCTCCTTTCTCCCTTTCCAGCCGAAGCAGCTCCTTATAAAAATGCTGCCATACCATAAACGTAAATCCAAAGAGCAGCACACGCTGCCCGTTGTGCCGCTCAAGAAAGTTTTTGACACCAGAAATATCCAGCGTCATATCGTCTGTCAAAGCATAGGTACGATCTGCTCCAAAAATAGAAAAGCCCAAAATCCCTGCCCCTCTGGCCGAGAACATCAACCGGTTTTTCACGACAGACGGGCAGTCCAATATCAGCATCGGCATACGAGTGCTTCCCAGAAAATCAGATACAATTTTTACCATTGTCTTCTGCTGATAAGATGCCGTTTCGCGATCCAGAAAAATTTTCGATACGCGCTGTCCGGTTGTCCCCGACGAAGTCATCGTCTTAAACACGTTTTCCTTCGGCACACTTACAAGCTCAAGCTCCTTAAAAAGCCGGACAGGCAAAAAGGGCAGCTCCTCATAAGAAGTCACCCGCTCCAGACGCTCCGCCGTCATGCCAATACTGTCCATCATATTTTTATACGGCCCACAGTTCAACATATGAAATCCGGTAAGACCTGTCAACCGTTTCGTCAACAGCTCTTTCTTTTGCTCACGCGTCAGCTCATAAGGCTTGTAATCCAATAACTCGCTGTATTCCATGACATACCACCCTATAACGTTTTATCATCCCCCATGTGCTTCAATTCCCTGTACAACACCTTCCCCGCATCATTTTTCGGTATTTCACTTACCGGATAAACAGAAAAAGCGCTCAGATGCAGCCCTGTCTTTTCAGCCAGAAAACTGCGGATATCGTTTTCCTTTCCCGTTGCTGTTACATAAACCTCTACGTGATCATCCCATCCGCTGCTCGCACAGTCCAGATCACGAAATCTTTTTTTGATCATCCGATCCAATTCGTCCAGATTCAGACGATTGCCGAATACCTTCAAAAACCGCTTT
>CAMTZV010000173.1 GCA_947086625.1 uncultured bacterium
AGAGCTTAACGCAGGTATTTTTTGATCTTCAGGGGAAGAAAACGAACGGCCGGGGAAGGTCGAACGCGCGGGAATATGCAAAGGCGCTAAGCGGCTTTGTAAAAGAGATAACGGAGGCGTAAGAAAAACATGAAGCGGTCATTGCTTGAAAAAATTTCAAAAAAAGAGATCGTAGTCGGCGTTGTCGGGCTCGGCTATGTGGGTCTTCCGCTTGCCGTGGAAAAGGCAAAGGCGGGATTTTACACGATCGGGTTTGATGTGCAGCAGTCGAAGGTCGATATGGTGAACGCCGGTGAAAATTATATTGGGGATGTGGTGGATGCGGAGCTGAAAGAACTGGCAAAAAGCGGACGTCTGCGCGCAACCAGTGATTTTCATGAAGTCTGCGCGGTAGATTT
Source organism: uncultured bacterium (assembly GCA_947086625.1). Lineage (GTDB taxonomy): Bacteria > Bacillota > Clostridia > Lachnospirales > Lachnospiraceae > W0P33-017. The sequence continues at coordinate 399 of CAMTZV010000173.1, forward strand.
TATCGCAATCTGCGTGCCTACGCCTCTGGACGCGCACCAGCAGCCGGATATCTCCCATGTGAAATCGTCGTCCGAGCAGATTGCCAGATATTTAAAGCCGGGTATGGTTGTGGTTCTCGAGTCAACGACTTATCCGGGGACGACTACGGAGCTGATCAAACCGATTTTAGAAGCGGGATCCGGCCTGACATGCGGAAAAGACTTTTATCTCGCTTTTTCACCGGAGCGGGTTGATCCCGGTAATCTGATCTATAAGACGAAAAATACACCGAAGATCGTCGGCGGAATCGGAAGGGACGCCACGGAGGTGACGGCGGCGATGTACCGTGCTGTTTTGGAGGGAGACGTTTTAGAGGTTTCCTCGCCGGAGGTGGCCGAGATGGAGAAAATACTGGAAAATACATACCGAAACGTAAACATCGGTCTGATCAATGAGCTGGCCATGCTCTGCCGGGAGATGAAAATCGATGTGTGGGAGGTCATCGATGCCGCAAAGACAAAGCCTTATGGCTTTCAGGCGTTTTATCCGGGGCCGGGGCTGGGCGGACACTGTATACCGTTAGATCCGTACTATCTGTCCTGGAAAGCGAGGGAATACGGATTTCATACGTCGATGATCGAGAGCGCCATGATGATCAACGACAAAATGCCCGCCTATTGCGCAGCGCGTGCCGGTGAAATCCTGAATCGGAGCGGCAGGGCGCTCTGCGGTGCAAAAATTCTGGTTCTCGGGGTGGCATATAAGCAGGATATCGACGATTACCGGGAATCGCCTGCGATCAGGGTGATCGAAAAGCTGAAGCAATCGAAAGCGATCGTGGACTTTTATGACCCGTATGTGGCACAGTACCGGCATGAAGGAAGCCTTTACAGGGGGATTCCGGCGCTTACAAAGGATGTTGTAGCGGGCTATGATCTGGTGATGATTACAACCGCGCACACATGTGTCGATTATGAAATGGTACAGAAGAGCGCTAAGGCAATATTCGACACAAAAAATGTCATGAAAAATCTGAGCGAAAGGGACAACATTATAAAGCTGTAGGGAAGCGGCAGATTGAAGGGTTAGATATGAAATATGCGTTGATTGGCTGCGGGAGGATTGCGACAAACCACATAAAGGCCGCGTTAAATAACGGGCTTGTCATTGTGGCGGTTTGTGATCCGGATGAAAGCCATATGGAGCAGCTGCTGAAAAAGCATGGATTACATACGGATATCGGAATAGAGCGCTATACGGATTATAAGGAGATGCTGGAGGAATGCGGACCCGACCTGGTAAGCATTGCAACCGAAAGTGGCGTACATGCCTGCATTGCCATTGACTGCATTAGAAAAGGGGTGCATGTCATCATTGAAAAGCCGATGGCGATGAATCTGGCTGATGCAAAGCGGATCATTCAGATGAGCGCGGAGCACAGGGTGAAGGTTGCGGTCTGCCATCAGAACCGCTTTAATCGCGCGGTACAGGCAATGAGACGTGCCCTGGAAGCGGGGAGATTCGGAAAGCTCTCGCACGGCTCCGTGCATGTCCGGTGGAACCGCGACAGGAGCTATTACGATCAGGCTTTGTGGCGCGGTACGTGGGAGCAAGACGGCGGCGCTCTGATGAACCAGTGCATCCACGGCATCGATCTTTTGAGATGGATGCTGGGGGATGAAATAGAAGAGGTATATGGCGTGATAAAGCGGCAGTTCCATCATTATCTGGAAGTGGAGGATGTGGGAATGGCCGTCATAAGGTTTAAAAACGGGGCGGTCGCCACCGTCGAGGGCACGACTAATGTGTATCCGCAAAATCTGGAGGAGTCGCTCTGCCTCTTCGGGGAAACGGGCACGGTAAAGCTAGGGGGCAAGTCTGTCAATAACATCGACGTGTGGGAATTTTCGGACAGCTCAAAAGAGGATGAAAAGGCAAGAGGGTTACAGGAGGCCACAAACAACGTATACGGAAACGGGCATACGAGCCTGTTTGCGGATATGGTCGATGCGATTGAAACAGACCGCGCGCCATACGTGGACGCCTGCGCGGGGAAACGTGCGCTGGAGCTTGTGCTGGCAATTTACAAATCCTCCAGGGAAAAAGCCCCGGTGAAGCTGCCGTTGGAGGACTACGGGACGACGGAATGCAGACATTTGTTTTAGAGCGGTGACAGAGGTATCCGGTTGTGGAATTTAGAAATTTGAAAAAACAGTACCAGACGTTGAAAAGCGAGATCGACGAGGCAGTGGGACGGGTGCTCTGCCGAGCGGATTTTGTATCAGGAAAAGAAGTAGGAGAGCTGGAGCATGCGCTCTCGGAGTTTACCGGTGTCCGGCACTGTATTACGTGCGCCAACGGAACGGACGCGCTTGTGCTGGCGCTGAGGGCGTGGAATGTGGGGCGGGGAGATGCGGTATTTGTTCCGGACTTTACATTTTTTTCATCCGCCGAGGCGCCTGCGCTCTGCGGGGCAACACCTGTTTTTACAGATATCGGGACGGATACGTTTAACATGTCTCCGGCGTCTTTAGAGCGCGTCATACAGGCGGTCATAAGTGAGGGAAAGCTTGTTCCGAAGGTAGTGCTTGCGGTCGATTTATTTGGACAGCCTGCGGACTACGATGCGATTGGACGCATTGCAAGGCGTTATGGACTGCTGCTTTTAGAGGATGGTGCGCAGGGATTCGGAGGAAAAAGAGGAGAAAAACGCGCGTGCAGCTTTGGGGATATCGCGACAACCTCGTTTTTCCCGGCAAAGCCGCTGGGCTGTTACGGGGACGGAGGAGCGTTGTTTACGGATCATGACGGCTGGGCCGCGCTTCTGCGTTCGCTGTGCGTCCACGGAAAAGGAATGGATAAATATGAGAACATCCGGATTGGCACAAATTCCCGACTGGATACGCTTCAGGCGGCGGTTCTTCTGGTAAAGCTGAAACAGTTCGCCGAAACGGAGTTGGAGGCGGTCAATGCGGTCGCGCAGGCTTACAGGGAAAGTCTGCTGGAAATCGAAGAGGTGCGCGTGCCGTGCCTGGAAGAGCACAGTTATTCGAGCTGGGCGCAGTTTTCCGTTCTGTTAGGGGATCAAGTTGACCGGGGAGAGCTGCAGGAATATCTGAAGGATGCGGGGATACCGACGATGGTTTACTATCCGAAGCCGCTGCACGAACAGGCGGCGTTTGCGGGCTGCGTTTTGTACGACGAAATGTGTGGGGCAGGCTACTGCTGCGGGCATGTGCTTTCACTGCCGTGCTCTCCGTATATGGATCGGCAGGAAGTTGACCTGGTGTGCGATACGATCGCTCAGTTTATGAAAAAGCGGAGGTAGCAGACGATGAAAAGAATACTCGCATTCCGCTGCGCAGCTGAGGATGTGATGGAGAAGCTTTTTACGAGAATCGGAGACCGGGAGGATATTACATGCTATGTACAGGAAAACGCGGTCAGGGAATATGGGTCGAAGTATCCGCACGTAAAGTTTCTTTCGATTCATGAGAATTATTTTAATTATGACAGCTTCCTTAAGTCGGCGGACATCGTGCAGGAGAAATTTGACCGGATTTATATACCGTCGACGTCCAGAAATTTTAACGGTTTTGACGAGATATTTAAAATCGTTGGACTCATGAAATACAGGGAGCTTGTTTTATTTAACTGCGATGGCTGGGAGAAATCAGAGTTTCATACGCCCGGTGCAAGGGTCAGGGAATCTATACAGTCAGGCATCGCGGCTTTTTACGGCAGATATGTCGACCGCCATTTTCAGGGCAGATACCGCAAGCTGTAGGGGATGGCGGCGTAACGCGGGCAGAGGAGTTTTTTATGTGCGGAATAGCAGGTTTTATTTGGAAAAATAGAAAAAGGGCAGACGGCGCGATGATTAAAAAAATGACGGATGTGCTGCTCCACCGGGGACCGGACGCGGGTGGGATTTTTACAGAAAATAATCTGGCGCTGGGGCACAGGAGGCTCTCGATCCTCGACTTGTCAAAGGACGGCAGACAGCCGATGGAAAGCGCGGACAAAAACTGTGTGATCGTCTTTAACGGGGAAATTTATAATTATCTGGAACTGAAGGAGGAGCTTGCAAAAAAGGGAGCGGTGTTTCGGACGAAGACCGATACGGAGGTCATTCTCGAGAGCTACCGTCTCTGGGGTGCAGACTGTGTCAGACGTTTTAACGGCATGTGGGCGTTTGCGCTTTATGACCGCAGGCGCGGCGTGCTTTTGCTCTCGCGCGACCGGTTTGGCGTGAAGCCGCTTTATGTGCTGGACCGGGAGGACGTGTTTGCATTCGCCTCCGAGCCAAAGGCGATTCTGGAGGTGTTCCCGGAGGAACGTGTGGAAGACCGGACACAGATCTGGCGTTTCTTAAAAATGTATGCAGATAATATCGATTGGCATACGTTTTACCGGAATATTCATGCGTTTGCGGGCAGCCATAACATGATGTACATGCTCAGTGACAATTCCATGTACAAGGGAAAATACTGGGATATCCACTATGAGGAAAACTATCACAAATGGATTGATGGAAGAGACCCGGTCGGACAAT
>CAMTZV010000174.1 GCA_947086625.1 uncultured bacterium
CGTGTTTTCACAGCCGTAATAATCCTCGCCCCACGCCGCCATACAAAGGTCGTCGTTTGTGACGATGCGGTTCTTGTTTTCCCAGAGCTTTTTCAGAAGCATATATTCCTTTGCGGTGAGCGCGGTGGACGCGTTTTCGTCCGATACGGTGGCGGTCTCGAGGCTGACGGTTTTCCCGGAGAGCGCGAAGGAGGCCGGGGCGGCCGCGGCTTTGTAGACGCGCCGCAGCACTGCCGTGATGCGAAGGATCAGCTCCGTCGGCAGAAACGGCTTTACAATGTAGTCGTCCGCGCCGAGGGAAAGCCCCCGGATGCGGTCGTCCGCCTCGCCGCGCGCCGTGAGAAAGACCGCGGGCGCGGGGGAGATTTTTTGCAGCTCTTCAAACAGTGCAAAGCCGTCTCCGTCGGGCAGGCTCACGTCGAGCACGAACAGTGCGATGCTCTGCTCCCGCGCGAGCTTTAAGGCGTTCCGGCAGTCCGGCGCGGTGTAGACCTGGTAAAAGCCGTCCCGATGCAAAATATCCGCGAGCATGTGCAGCAGCGCGGTCTCGTCGTCCACGATCAGGATCTTCTTGTTTTTCAGCTCCAGCATAGGTTCCCTCCACTTTCTCTGACACTTTGTATAGTATAACACACAAAAGGGCCTGCGAAAGGCGCGCAGGCAAAATTTAAGGTTGCTGTAAGGCTGCCTTTCGTTTGCCGACAGGCGCGTGTGCTATACTGCTGTTCGTCAGGTCAATAACCCCGCCGCAAGCAGCGGAGTATGGAAATTGAAACGCCCCAGGGGGCGGGGTATTGACCCTCGCGGCATTCGTCAAATATCCATGCAGGCATGGCTATTTTCCTCATTGCTCGCGGGAATAAATTTGACGCGCAAAAAAGCGTATGGAAAGGAAGGAAACAAAATGAAGGAAATCGTGAGAACGGAAGGGCTGACGAAGCGCTACGGGGAGGTGTGTTCGGTCAACCGGCTGGACATGTGCGTGAGCGAGGGGCGCGTGTACGGGTTTCTCGGGCCAAACGGCGCGGGAAAGTCGACGACGCTGAAAATGCTTTTAAACCTCGTGACGCCCACGGCGGGCGAGATCGAGCTGTTCGGGCAGCGGATGAGCGCGCGCTCGCGCAGGAGTATACTGCAAAACATCGGCTCGCTCATCGAGTCGCCCTCGTATTACGGGCATCTGACGGCGCGGGAAAATCTGGAGATTTTGCAGACGCTGCTTAGCGTGCCGAAGGCAAACATCGGGGAGGTGCTGCGCATCGTGCGGTTGGACGGGCAGGAGAAAAAGCGGGTGGCGGCGTATTCTCTTGGCATGAAGCAGCGGCTGGGACTGGCGTCGGCGCTGCTCTCGTTCCCGAAGCTGCTCATACTCGACGAGCCGACGAACGGGCTTGACCCGGCGGGCATTCAGGAGATGCGGGAGCTGATCTGCTCGCTCCCGAAAGCGTACGGCATGACCGTGATCGTCTCAAGCCACCTGCTCTCGGAGATCGACCAGATGGCGGAGGACATCGGGATCATCGCAAACGGAAGGATGATGTATCAGGGCCCGTTAAACCGGCTGCACGAGACGGACAAAACAAAGAGTCTGGAGGAGATCTTTCTCGATCTCACGGGAAAGGAGATGAGCCTGTGAAAGCCCTGCTTTTCTGTGAATATAAAAAGACAAGGCGGCGGTGGCTGTTTCCCGCGGCGCTGCTTCTTGTGGCGGCGAAGCTCTTCTGGGCGCTGCGCGGGCATTACGACGCATTTGCCCTGAAAAACGGCTGGATGATGCTTTTGTACCAGCTCCCGATGATCAACACGATCTTTCTGCCCCTGCTTGCGATGCTCGTCTCCTCCAGGCTTTCGGATCTCGAGCATAAGGGCGCGATGTTCAAACAGCTTGCCGCGGTGTGCGATAAGGGAAAGCTTTACGACGCGAAGCTGCTCTACGGGCTGGGGCTGACGGGGCTTTGTATGATGATCGATCTGGCGGTGACGATCGGCTTCGGATACGCGTCGGGCTTTGCGGGAGGCGCCCCGGTGGGGCTTTACCTTATATATGTCGTGTTTACGGCAGTCCCGACGCTGACGGTGTACTGCTTCCAGTACATGCTCGCCATGTGCTTTCAAAATCAGGCGGTCACGTTTTTGACGGGCATCATCGGGACGTTTGCGGGCCTGTTTTCGATATTCCTGCCGTCGGTGTGGCTGCGGAGGCTACTGCCCTTCGGGCATTACGGCGCACTGCAGTTTGTAGGGCTGTTCGGCTGGACAAAGGTGGAGCGCTACGCAAACGCCACGCTTGAAATTATGACCGTCGACTGGGGCTTTTGCCTCGTCAGTGCGGCTGTGGCCGCGGCGCTGTATGTGCTGGGAAGATATCTGTTTGTGAAAAAGGAGTGGTAGGACGATGTTAAATTTACTGAGAGCGGAGCGGATGAAGCTGAAGCGATCGCCCGTGTGGCTGGCGTTTTTTCTCATGCCGATACTGCCGGCGGTGCTCGGCACGCTCAATTACCTGAATAATCTGGAGCTTTTGAAAGACGAATGGTACAGCCTGTGGACGCAGCACACGCTTTTTACCTGCTATTTTTTCATGCCCGCGACGGTCGGCGTCTACTGCGCGTACATCATGCGCATCGAGCATCAGAACCACAACTGGAACAAGGTGCTCTCCATGCCGTACAACCGGGCGGACGTGTTTCTCGCCAAGCTTTTGACGGTGTTTGGCGTCCTGTTTTTCACCGAGGCATGGATCGGGATTCTGTATGTCGCGTCGGGGTATGCGGTCGGCTTTGCGCAGCCGCCGCTTGGCGATCTTTTGCGCTGGTGCCTGCTTGGGACGCTTGGAGGCGGCGTCATGGCGGCGGTTCAGCTTTTGATCTCCATGTATATGAAAAGCTTTGCGGCTGCGGTGGGCGTCGCGTTTGCGGGCGGCCTTTCGGGCCTGTTCTTTCTCGCAAAAAATCTGGGGCATATCTGGCCGTACTCGCTCATGGCCTACGGCATGAACAGCAACGCAAAGCAGCAGCTCACAGGAGCGGGGTATGCGGGCTTTGCGCTGCTTGCCGCGGCCTACATTGCGCTCGCGACAGGCGCAGGAGTCGTGCTTGTCCGCAGGAAAGACATCGCCGCGTAGGGGATGCACTTCTGCGTATAATCGAGTAGGGGAAGGTTTTCCCCCCTACTCGCCGCGCGCCCCGTGCGCCGCCTTGGCGGCATATTCCTCTGCACGGGGCTGTGCATAAAAAAAGAAGGTCGGCAGTTACATGCCGGCCTTTTCCTTTAATTTTGCCATAAAGCCCTTTTTCTTCTGGGGCGCTTCGATCGGTTTACGCATACCCTTGACGCCTGTGATGTAAAGCCCGCTGACCGTCGCCTTGATCTGCTGCTTGAGGGGGATCTGGTCGAAGATCTCGCCGTCGCAGAGGAAGGTCGTCACCTTCGGGCCTACCTTTGCCTTTACGACCGGCATTTTGGAGCGGCGCATCATCTTGGGCGTCTGGTCGAGTACGGCCTGCGGCAGCCCCGCGTCCATCAGCTTCATTTTCTTTTTATCTATGACGAGCATCGGAATGGTCTGCGCGATGGCCGCCATCTGTGCATCCTGTTCCTCCTTCTTTTTCTGCATTTTCTTCCCTAAAAAGTACAGGACGACGACCGTGACGATCAAAACGGCCAGAATAACCAGTAAAACAATCGTAGGTGTTGACATAGCTTATCCTCCTTTTTTTAAACGGCCGGGCCACACGAAGCGTGGCATATGTAAAGTCCCAAGCGGAGCAGTTACGGCCGGACAACTATTATATTGTAGCATTTACGCGGGTAAAAATCAATAAAACCTTTTCAATTCGTGATTTATATGGTATTTTAAAGATGACAGTTCAGCCATCGTCTGCGTCATGTGCGAATGGCGCGGGCTGGACCGTTACTTTTCACGCCCTGGGAACGCACGCCAGGTGCCCGTAACAGGGAAGGTATCTGAGCTGTTACTTTGAAACATATATTTTGAAAGGAAGTATGGAAATGAATCTGAAAAAAAATGATACGAAAAAATGGCTCGCGGCCGCTGTGGCATTCACGGTTGCGCTTGGTGCGGCGGGCTGCGGGAGCGGGGAGAAGAGCAAAATCCGCTCCTACGATGTGGAAAAATACGTCACGCTGGGCAGCTATGACGGGCTGGCAGTGGAGGTCGCGGGTGATTTTGAGGTGAGCGACGAGGATGTGGAAAACTATATCAACGATATGCTCAAATATTATCCGAATTACACCGATTCGGACAAGCAGGTCGTGGAGGAAGGCGACTGCGTAAACATCGATTACGAGGGAAAAAAGGACGGCGTTGCCTTTAACGGCGGCACGGCACAGGGGCATGTGCTGGAGATCGGCTCGAACAGCTTTATTCCGGGCTTTGAGGACGGCCTCATCGGCGCGAAGGTCGGCGAGACGCGGGATCTGAACCTGACCTTCCCGGACAATTACGGGTCTGAGGAGCTGGCGGGCGCTGCGGTTGTCTTCACCGTCAAGGTCAACAAGATCGTGGACAAGGAGATCATCGACTACAGCAGGCTGACCGACGAGTTTGTCACGAGCAATTTCAACGACATGGACAGCGTCGAGATGCTCTACAACGAGACGAAGAGCTATATGCTCGACGACTGCGAGGAGAACCGCATCGTGGCGGAGCGCGCGGCGGCGCTCGATGCGCTCATTGCGGCGAGCAAGGTCGCGGTGCCGGACGGGCTTGTCGAGATGAAGGTCGACCAGTATGTCCAGCAGTTCACAAACCAGAACTGCACGGACGGCAAAACACTCGCGGACGTCTTAAAGACGCAGTACAACATGACCGAGGAGGAGTTTCAGGAGACGGTCACGAAGGAGATGACGGAGAACATGGACGACGAGCTCACACTCGAGGCGCTGGCAAA
>CAMTZV010000175.1 GCA_947086625.1 uncultured bacterium
TGTAATTGCGATTCTTTTATTTAGCCTGATTATTTTATTTCATGAGCTTGGACATTTTTTGCTGGCAAAGCTAAACGGTGTGCAGGTCAACGAATTTTGCCTGGGGCTTGGGCCCTCGATCATCGGCTTTCGTAAGGGCGAGACGTACTATTCCCTGAAGCTGTTCCCGTTTGGCGGGGCGTGCATGATGGAGGGTGAGGACGAGGAGAGCGATTCGGGCCGCGCGTTTGGAAAAAAGAGCGTCTGGCAGCGTTTTTCCATCGTGTTTGCAGGACCGCTTTTTAACTTTATTCTGGCATGGTTTTTCTCGCTTATCATACTCGGGGCAGCGGGCATTGACTACCCGACGGTTTACCGGATCCAGCCGTCGTCTCCCGCGCAGCAGGCGGGCATTCAGGATGGGGATACGATCTTAAAGCTTGGCGGCAAGCGGATTCATTTTTACCGCGAGATCAGCATGTACACCTATTTTCATGAGGGCGAGGAGACTGCGGTGACGTGGGAGCACGACGGAGAAACGTACAGCGCAACTGTCACGCCGCACCTCGACGAGGCGAGCGGGCGTTATCTGTTCGGTTTTCAGGGCAGCTACGGCAGACAGCGGGCGGGTGCGCTCGAAGTGTTCAAAAACAGCTTTTTTGAGATCAAATACTGGATCTCGACGACGCTGCAAAGCCTCGGGAAGCTTGTGACGGGACATCTCAACATGAACGATCTCTCCGGCCCGGTCGGCATCGTCAAGACGATCGGCGACACGTACACGCAGAGCCGGACGGACGGCGCGTTTTACGTCTTTCTCAATATGCTGAACATGGCAATTTTACTTTCGGCAAACCTCGGCGTCATGAATCTGCTCCCGCTTCCGGCGTTAGACGGCGGGCGGCTTGTGTTCTTCCTCATCGAGGCGGTGCGCGGCAGGCGCATCGATCCGCAGAAGGAGGGGATGGTGCATTATGTGGGGCTGATTCTTCTGATGGTGTTTATGGTTGTCATTATGGGGAATGATATTCGCAAGCTGTTTATGTAAAAAAGGAGAGATATGGAGCGCAAAAAGACGAAGGTAGTTCAGATCGGCGACCGCGCAATCGGCGGGGAAAACCCGATTCTGATTCAGTCGATGACGAATACGAAGACGAATGATGCAGCGGCGACGGTGGCGCAGATTCAGGAGCTTGCGCGGGCGGGGTGCGAGATCATCCGTTGCGCGGTGCCGGATATGGAGGCAGCGCGCGCGCTCGCGGAGATCAAAAAGCAGATCACGCTCCCGCTTGTGGCGGACATTCATTTTGACTATAAGCTGGCGATTGCGGCGATCGAGCACGGCGCGGACAAGATCCGCATCAACCCGGGCAATATCGGCGCGAAGGAGCGGGTGCGGGCAGTCGTGGACTGTGCGAAAGAGCGGGGGATTCCGATTCGCGTGGGCGTCAACAGCGGCTCGCTCGAAAAGCCGCTGCTGAAAAAATACGGCGGTGTCACCGCCGAGGGGCTGGTGGAGAGCGCCCTGGACAAAGTAAAGCTGATCGAGGATATGGGCTATGACAACCTTGTCATCAGCATCAAGTCGTCCGACGTCATGATGTGCGTGCGTGCCCACGAGCTGATTGCGGAAAAGACAAGCCATCCGCTTCATGTGGGCATTACCGAGGCGGGGACACTTCTGCGCGGCAACATCAAATCCGCGGTCGGTTTGGGTCTGATTTTGGGACAGGGCATCGGCGATACGATCCGCGTCTCCTTAACCGGTGCGCCTGTCGAGGAGATCAAATCCGCAAAGCTCATTTTAAAGACGCTTGGGCTTCGCAGGGGCGGCGTGGAGGTCGTCTCCTGCCCGACGTGCGGGCGGACGCAGATCGACCTGATCGCGCTTGCGTCGCAGGTGGAAACCCTCGTGGAGGAGTATCCGCTTGATCTGAAGGTTGCGGTCATGGGCTGTGTCGTGAACGGGCCGGGCGAGGCGCGCGAGGCGGATCTTGGTATTGCGGGCGGTATCGGCGAAGGACTTCTCATCCGCCACGGCGAGGTGATACGGAAGGTTCCCGAGGAAAAGCTGCTCGACGCCCTGCGCGAAGAGCTTGCGCACTGGCAGCCGTAAGAGCATAAAAGTTCATTGATTGGGGCGAAAGCGATGGCTAAGCTATTTTTTGACGTGTTTCCGACGCTGGAGGTGCCGGGGGAGTTAAAGCAGCTTCTTGGCGAGGTGCAGGTGGAAAAGGTGAGCACGAACCGTGCGAAGGATTTCTACCGCATCGACCTTTTCAGCGTCAGGCTCATTCCGAAAAAATATATTTTCCAGCTGGAGCGGGACATTCACCGCCAGATTTTTCACGGGAAGAAGCTGCGGGTAAAAATCCGGGAGCGCTACCGGCTCTCCGCGCAGTACACCGCAAAAAAGCTTCTGGCGGTGTACGAGGACAGCATCCGCCTGGAGCTGAAGGAGTATTCTGCGCTCCTGTACAATCTCTACCGTGGGACGACGCTTGATTTTCTGGACGAGGAGCATTTGCTTTTGCACATGCCAGAGAGCGTCCTGGCGCGTGAGCGCGGCGGGGAGCTGACGGATATTTTGGAAAAGATCTTCTGCGATCGCTGCGGGCTGACGCTGCTCGTGGATCTGAGTCTGGAAAAATCCGGCCACAGCGCGCAAAAGGAGGATTCGGACAGGCGGCTGGAGCTTGAGATCCGGCGCATTGTGGCGAATTCTTCTTTCGGTGCCGGAAAGGAGCGGGAGGACGGCAGCCTCATGGTCATGGAGGAGCCGCAGCAAAAGGCGCCAAAAGAAGCGCAGGCAGACGAAAAGCAACAGAAAAAGAGGGCTTTTGGGGGCGGGCAGGAGCGGCGCGTGCCTCCGTCGAAAAAAAGCTTTGCCCCGGGAAGAAGGGGCGCCGGCGGCGGGTTTTCGCGGGGAAAAAGCGACAACCCGGATGTGCTCTACGGCCGGGATTTCGAGGAGGAAGCAATTCCGATCGACCAGATCGAGGGCGAGATCGGAGACGTCGTTATCCGCGGGCAGATTATCGCCACCGACGAGCGGCAGATCCGCGATGAGCGGGCGCTTCTTTTCCTTACCGTGACCGATTACACCGATTCGATGGTGATTAAGCTCTTTACGCGGCTCGAGGGCCTGGACGAGCTGAAGGCTTCCCTGAAAAAGGGAACGTTTATCAAGATCAAAGGCGTGGCCGTCATCGACCGCTTTGACCATGAGCTGACGGTCGGCTCGGTCGTCGGTATCAAAAAGATTGCGGATTTTACGACAAAGCGCGCCGATACGTCCGTGAAAAAGAGGGTGGAGCTGCACTGTCACACAAAGATGAGCGACATGGACGGCGTCTCCGACGTCGGGGACATCATCGCGCAGGCGATCGCCTTTGGTCACAGGAGCATCGCCATCACCGACCACGGCGCGGTGCAGGCGTTTCCGGTGGCAAACCACGCGGTTCCGAAGGGCTCGGATTTTAAAGTGATCTACGGCGTGGAAGCGTATCTGGTCGACGATACGAAGGATATCGTGAGGGATCCAAAGGGGCAGAGCCTGGGCGCGGATTTTGTCGTGTTCGATCTGGAGACAACGGGCTTTAGCCCGATCAAAAATAAGATCATCGAGATCGGTGCGGTGAAGGTGTCACAGGGGAAGATTGCGGAACGCTTTTCGACGTTTGTGAATCCGAAAGAGCCGATTCCCTTTCGGATTGAGGAGCTGACGGGCATCCGCGACGACATGGTGCTGGATGCGCCGCCGATCGAGGAGATTTTACCGCAGTTCATGGCGTTTTGCGAGGGCTGTGTGATGGTGGCGCACAACGCGGATTTTGACATGGGCTTTATCCGGAAAAACTGCGAGGATCTCGGCCTGCCGTGTGCGTATACGGTCGCGGATACGGTGGCGCTTGCACGCTTTCTGCTGCCGCAGCTCGGGCGCTACAAGCTCGACACCGTTGCGAAGGCGTTAAACATTGTGCTGGAAAACCATCACCGCGCAGTGGACGATGCCGCATGCACCGCGGAAATTTTCCTGAAATTTATTGAGATGCTGGAAAGCCGCAGGATACATACGCTCGACGAGCTGAACGAGCGCGGAAAGCCGACGCCGGAGATGATCGGAAAAATGTCGACATACCACGCGATCATCCTCGCGAAAAACGATATCGGGCGGGTGAATCTCTACCGGCTCGTGTCGCTGTCGCACCTGACCTATTTCCACAAGCGCCCGCGTATTCCAAAAAGCGAGCTGATGAAATACCGGGAAGGGCTGATCCTTGGCTCGGCGTGCGAGGCGGGCGAGCTGTATCAGGCGATCCTAAACGGAAGGCCGGCGGAGGAGATCGCGCGGCTCGTGGAGTTTTACGACTATCTGGAAATCCAGCCCATCGGAAACAATGCGTTCATGCTGCGGGACGAGAAGAGCACGGTGAGCAGCATCGAGGATCTGCAGGAGATCAATCGGCAGATCGTCCGTCTCGGCGAGGACTTTAAAAAGCCGGTGGTCGCCACATGCGACGTGCATTTTTTAAATCCGGAGGACGAGGTGTACCGGCGCATTATCATGGCCTACAAGGGCTTTACGGACGCGGATATGCAGGCGCCGCTCTTTCTGCACACGACCGATGAGATGCTTGAGGAGTTTGCGTATCTCGGGAGTGAAAAGGCCGAGGAGGTCGTCATCACAAACACGAATAAGATTGCGGACATGTGCGAGCGCATCGAGCCGGTGCGCCCGGACAAGTGCCCGCCCGTCATCGAGAACTCCGATCAGACGCTGCGCGAGATCTGCTACGATAAGGCGCACGAGATGTACGGGGACAAGCTGCCGAAGATTGTGGAGGAGCGGTTGGAGCGGGAGCTGAACTCCATCATCGGCAACGGCTATGCGGTCATGTATATCATTGCGCAAAAGCTCGTCTGGAA
>CAMTZV010000176.1 GCA_947086625.1 uncultured bacterium
CCACCTCCGCCAGCTCATAGCGGTAGCCCAGCCGCACCCGGATCTCCCCGTAAAGCGTTCCGTTCCCCGCCGCCACGCAGCTCCCTTCCCGCTCTCTGCCGCCGCGCGCGCCATCTGCCGGGGAATTCGGCTCCCCGCTCCCGTCTTCCGGGTATCGCTGCACGCGCCACCGCTCCCACACAATCGGCTCGTGGACACTGTTCAGATACGTTGCTTGCATGAGCGAGAGCCGTGCGAGCACCTCGTCTGCGGAATGGATAAGCGCCCCGGCGAGCACCTCCCCTCCGCAGAGCGCGCGCCGATTCTGCACCTGCATAAATTCCAGCTCCCGCTCGGGCGTCCACATGATCTCACGGTTTTGCACGTCATCGATCCAGCCAAATGTTCCCATGTCCGTCCCGGACGCTAAGATGGCATCGTCGTAGAGACCAATCGCATCCTCCGTATTCTGCATTTGCAGAATACGCTGCTGCTGCGGCTTGCGCACGCTGATGCGCACGCCCTGTGCAGCCTCCCGAAAAGTCTCATACAGTTGAAAAAGCTGCTCCTTTTCCAGAAATCTGGAATCGTGCATCTCGCCCCAGCTCCCGATAAACAGTCCCTGCGCCGTGAGGATATGCGCAGAAAATGCCGCCAGAAGAGGGCCGAGCTGACGCATGTGCAACACAACCTGCCCGATCTCCCCCGGCTCATGCTCCATGCCGCGCCCCACACGGTCATAGACGACCCGCACGATCATCTGCATCCCGTTGTCCCGAAAGAGCGAAAAAATGCGCCCCGCCTTTGCCAGCTCCCCGTCCGTGAGCGCGCGGTGTGCGCATTTTCCGATATCGAGGAGCACCAGCGCCAGCCGCTCATCCTTACAAAGCGACCAGATCCAGTCCTCCTCCGCCTCCTTTTGTGTGATATCATACGTATATACATGATAAAAGCCCCGTCCGGGATTTTTATCTGCCATCGGATTGCAGCGAGAATTTTTCCCGCGCCAATCCCACTTCCTCAAAATCCACCTGCTGCTCAACCGGCACCCCTTCCTTTAACACCTTAATGCGAAACAGAACCGCCAACATGCTGAATGTCATCTGAAACATGTAAATGATCGGCTTTAACCCCGCGTGCATACTTGTTCCCGTCCTGCGGGCATACATGACGGCGGGCACCTCCTCCACCTTAAAGCCCAAAAGAAGCATCTGCATAATCATGTTCGCGTCCGGATAGGTGTAATCAAACTGATTATACTTTGAATAGTAGAGCGCGGCCCGATGGCTTAAGCCCTGTAAGCCGGTCGTCGGGTCTGCAATCCGCCGTCCCGTGAACACACGGATAAAAAAACGGAACAGCGCATAGGCAATCCGCTTTGCGAAAGAGACCGGGTAGTCGGCGCTTCCCTCCATATACCTGGAGCCAAGCACGATGTCCGGCGCATCCGCCTGCTTTAAGCGCTCATAGATCCGATGCACGTTGCTCACGTCGTGCTGGCCGTCCGCATCCATCTGGATCACGTAGCGATAACCGCGGCGGATCGCGTATTTATAGCCCACCTGGATGGCGCTGCCGTAGCCGAGATTAAAAATATGCGTGACGAGCATGTGATGCCTCTTTTTTACGAGCAGGTGCGTTCCGTCGCTCGAGGCGTCGTCCATGACGAGCACATCCGCAAAGGAGGCATATTCCGGCTCCTCAAGCTGCTTTAAAACCTTCTCGATCGTCTGCTCCTCATTATATGCCGGCATGATGACCAGCACTTCTTTTCCGTTGTTATGTAGCTCCATCACAAAACCCCCGGTAAAAAATTACTGTTCACTCCGTGACCAGTAAAGGGCAGTTTGGACATGAAAATTCGCTTCGCGAAGTCCAAACTGCTGTCTGAATCATGTTTTCCCACAGCCACGCAGTAAATGCGTGGCTCGGGTGTGAAAAGTAACGGTAAAAATTCTCTTTTGATGACACTGTGCGCGCTTCGCTATGCGAGTGCGAGCAGCCGCGCGATATCCTCCGGATAAACCGACGGCTTTTCCTTTGCCTGTCTGCCCAGCGCCTCCCGCAGCGCTTTATCCGCAAGCAGCCGCCGGATCTCCCCCGCGATGCGGGGTGCATCGAGCGCTGCCAGCACGCCGTCGCAGCCGTCTTTGATCTGCTCGTGGTTGCCGCTGCAATCCGATGCCAGCACAGCCGCGCCGAGCGCCTGCGCCTCCTGGATCGCAACACTCCGACCCTCATAGCGTGTCGCGTGGACGTACAGGTCGCAGCCCGCAAAATACGGATACGGATTTTCCACCGCGCCAAGCAGCACAAAATCCTCCTTCAGCCCATACGCTGCGATGAGCGATTCCAGGTGCCCCCGCTCGGCCCCCTCGCCGAGCACATACCAGCGCGCACGCACGCCGGACGCTTTCAGCACACGCATCGTCTCAATGGCGACCTCATACGCCTTCTGCGGATGGAGACGCCCCACGGTCAAAAGCCGTGCCCCGTCGTAATCCGTCCATCGCGGCTCACGGATCGCTTCATGGCTCCTACATGTAATTGTCTCACGATCCAGCGGATTATGGAAGAGGGAAATATGTTCCTTTTGCTCGGGATATGCCAAAAGAAAGCTCCTCTGCCCCTCTTTCGACACCACAAATATATGGTCGAATCTGACATAGCACGACCGGTCCAGCGCGCGTGTGTACCCGGCGCGCGCGTAATCGATGTGGAGAAACGCCGCTTTTTTCTTTGCCCGTACGTAATTGGCCACATAGTAGGCGCTGCCGCCCTCCAGATACGCCACCGCCAGATCAAACGTCACGTGGAAGCGCTCCGCGCCCTGCGCCACAAGCTGCCAGAGCAGCTTATCCGACCGGAAGCGCCGCTTTTTTATCATCCCCGCAAACACCGAAAAGAGGTACGGAAGCTGGCGAAACAGTGTGCCCCTGCGAAATGCGCACCGGAGCACCCGAAAAATCATGTGCAGCCTGCCCTTTCCGGAAAGCACCGAGCACTCCTCAAATTTCCGGTTCAAAAGCCGCACATGCTCCGGCAGCTTTTGCTTCAGCTCGCCCTGCGCCATCAGCACATACACATAGATCCGATAGCGCGTCCCGTCGATCTGACGCAAAAGCTCCAAAAAGGACATCTCTGCCCCTGCCGTGCTCAGCGTATTGATTACAAACAACAGCTTCTTCTTTTTCATCCCTCCGCAACCTCCGCGGCGCCCTGCCCGTCAGCACCGCCGCCCGGCACCGCCGCGGGCACTGTCTCTCTCATCTGCGACATCTCCTGCTCCATGCGCCGCAGCCGCTTGATGATCTCCTCGTTTTCCTGATTAAGCAGCGAGACATGCATCGCGAGCTCCTGATTTTTCATAATCATGAGTGACAGATGGATGCTGTGCCGGAAAATGATAAGTATGATCAGCCCGCTCACCGAAAACACCATCGGATAGGACGCAAGCGCCAGCGCGCGGCTCCACCCGCTCCATGCGCGGATCGCCCCCGCCATGATGATGACCGCGGAAAAGAGCGCCCAGCCCAGGGCGATGCTGTCTGTCAGCTTGCGCTTTGCGTACATATAAAAGGTCAAAAGCAGCAGGAAGCTTCCCGCCACAATGACAATGATGCGAAAAAACAGTGATGAGTTCATTTCCTCCTCTTCCCCCTCTCATACTCCTTCTGTTCTGCCGTCCGCGCAAGCGCGTAGCGGTCGTACACCTTTGCGGTCGGCATCCGGCCCTTCGTCGTGGCAATCAGACGCCCCCTGCAGAAAATGTGCACATCGAGATTGCGCTCCACCCAGCGCAGCCTGAAATAGACGTACACCCAGCCGATGAGCGCGCCGAGCGTCAGTCCCAGCCCGTACCAGATCGTGGACAGCTGCGTCGCCACAATGCTGCAGACAAACGTGGCAAGCCAGAACAGAAGGCTCGTCATAAGCGCCCCGGTCAGATCGTTAAAATAGTACATGAAAATGATCGCCGCGTACATCAGAAACATGATAAAATACCCCGCCGCAAGGCACGGGAAAATCTGCATAATCAGCCCCGAAAAACCGAACTGCGGCAAAAATACGAGGAAGATCAAAAAAACCACGACCGAGATGATGAACTGTATGCGCACCAGCTCCACCAGCTCGCCGGAGAGCTGCCGGAACATACGCGTCTGCGCTTTTCGGATATCGCGGCCCCGGCCGCCGATGACCGCCTCGGAGTAATCGCGGTAGCGCTCGTGAAAGTACATCTCCACCCGCACGATAAAAATGATGCTCGTGGAAATACTCGTGAGCAGTGCGAGAAAGCTCGCCATGTCGTAGGGATCCGCCGAGACAAAGGTGTTGACGACCGTTTTGTTGATGTCCGTCGTCCAGAACACAAAATTGTGCGTGTACAATCCTAAAATATAGAAAAAATTCGCAAAAATGAGCTTCCAGTGCTGCCCCATATATTTGAACACCGGCCAGAACACGCGGCTCTGCGTGAGGAAGTAGCGTTTTAACAGCGCAAACTCCAGCAGCGCCGTGATCAGATACCCTGCTGCCAGCGCCAAAAGCATGGAAAACGTGACCTCCCAGCCAAACACACGCACGAACAGAAGCGACAGCAAAAACGAAGATCCCATCCCCAGAAAATAAAACAGCGAGATCTTTTTGTAGTCCTTCAGGATGGACAGATAAACCATATTGTAAAAGATCAGCCCAAGCGCGATATAGCCCCAGAAGCTGACAAGCACATACAGGATATCCACTCCTCCCACAAAATACTCATGCAGGCAAAACGGGATACCAAGCGCACACGCCGTCAAAAGCTGGCAAATCATGCCGACAAAAAAGCAGGGCCACATATCCTCAAACCGTTCCAGATAGATCAGATCGGACATGTATTTTGAGAGCACCGCGTTAAAGGGTG
>CAMTZV010000177.1 GCA_947086625.1 uncultured bacterium
GGAAAATAGCCATGTTTACATGGATATTTGACGAATGCCGCGAGGGTCAAATACCCCGTTGCTTGCAGAGGGGTGTTTGATTTCAGGAGGAAAACGGGATGTATTTGTGTGCAGGGTGCGCGCTGCTCGGGCTGGCGGCGTATGTGATCTGTGTAAAAGCCGGGAAAAAGAAGGATGCCGGCGTTTATTTTCTGATTTTGGCGCTCAGCGGGGTTTTTGGCGTGCTGGCAGCGCTTAGCGGGGACGAGAGGGAGACGGCGCAGGAGGAGGAGATTTTGCGCCCGCAGCCCGGGGAGGGCGACGTGCAGAAGGATTATCTGCTGGATGCGGAGGGCCTTTTTTTGCAGGAGCCGTATCGGGTCGTCGTGGAAAACCGGCATCTGACAAAGCGTGAGCTGGAAGAACTGTTTTCACAGGCGACAGATGAGCTGGAGCAGACGTTTCTCGGGGAGAACCGGTCGCTGGACCATATTTCAAAAAATGTCGTTCCGGTGGACAGCGTGCTGGAGGGGCGGGTTTTTGTGAGCTGGAGCTTTGACAGCTACGAGGAGGTCAATCTCGCAGGAGAGCTTCAGACAGAGGCACTTGCAGCGGAGGGCTCGCTCGTGGAGGTGACGGCGACGCTTCTCTATGAGCAGGTCGAGGCCGTACACAGCTTTACGATGATGGTCTATCCGCCGGAGAAATCTGCGCGGGAGCAGTTTTTCGACGCGCTGTCAGATGCGCTGGCGGCGCAGAACGCCGGGACAGACGAGACGCTCTCCCTTCCAACCGAGGCGGCGGGCTATCGGCTGCACTGGCAGAGGAAGCGAAAGAGCGGACAGTATACGATGCTTTTGCTTGGGCTTTGCGCATGTGCGGCAACAGCCGTCGGGAAAAAACGGGATGCAAAAAAAGCCGGGCAAAAGCGGGAGGAGCTTTTGCTTGCGCAGTACCCGCAGGTATTGAGCGAGCTGTCACTCCTGCTCGGAGCGGGTATGACGGTGAGCCACGCGTGGGAGCGCATCGTGCTTAGCTATGAGAGCAGGCTGGCGTCGCAGGGAAAGGGCGCATGCGCGTCTCCGGCTTATGAGGAGATGCGGATCACCTATCATCAGATAAAGGATGGCGTAGGGGAGCGAAGCGCGTATGAGCAGTTTGGCCAGCGGCTGAATTTACAGGTGTACCGCAAGTTTGCGACGCTGTTAGTGCAGAACCTGCGCAAGGGAACGGCGGGGCTGGGCAGGCTTTTGGACCGGGAAGTGCAGGAGGCGTTTGAGGCGCGGGAAAGCCTCGTAAAAAAGAGGGGTGAGGAGCTTGAGACAAAGCTTCTGCTCCCGATGATGCTGATGCTGGGCCTGGTCATCGTTATCATTATGATCCCGGCGATTGCCAGCTTTCAGCTCTGAAAATTTCAGGATAAAATATTTCAGAAAAAATATTGCAGGATAATGCAGAGGAGGAAACGTATGAGAAAAATAGATGCATGGATTATTCGGGCACGCATACGCGCACAGGCCGCGGCGGAGCTTCTGAGAAATGAGGACGGGATCGGGACGGTGGAGATGATACTGATCCTGGTGGTTCTGATCGGACTCGTATTGATCTTCAAGGAGAAGCTCTCATCACTGGTGGGCGATATTTTTGACACGATCAATTCAAAGAGTAAAAGTGTTTAGGAAGCAGACAGCCGCCCGGGGCAGCGTTACCGTGTTTGCAAGCCTCACGCTGCTGTTGGTGGCGTCGTTTTTGCTGGCGCTTTTGGAGGCGGCGCGGGTGGAGGGGCTGGAAAGCTATGCCGACATGAATCGCGTCAATGCGATGGAATCCGTATTTTCCGGCTACAACCGGGAGCTGTTCGAGGAGTATGGGGTGTTTCTGCTGGACGGGGGCTGCGGGAGTGGGACGCTTCAGCTCTCGGAGATCGGCGGCCGGCTGCTCGAGGTGAGTCAGAAAAATCTGCGGCCTTCCGCCTCCGGCCGGGTATGGAAAGAGACACAAAATTTTTATCAGATGGATGTGCGGGATGCCGCGGTTACGCATTACCTTCTGGCGACGGATTATAACGGCGCACCGTTTCGCCGGATGGCGGCGGAGTCGATGAAGTTTCAATTTCCGATAGAGCTGGCACGGCAGGTAAAGGATGGCTTTGCGGCGGCAGACCGGGCGATGGAGCAGGGAGCAAGGAGCCGGGCGGCGCTTGCGGACGCCGAGACAGATATGGAGGCGGCAAGAGAACGGCAGGCACAGGAGCAGGCGGATACGTCCCCGCCGGGCCCCCTAACAGTCTCCGGGAGCGAGCACGTCGAAAATCCGATCGAGGCGGTCAAAAAACTAAAAGAAACAGACCTGCTCACGCTCATGCTGCCGGAGGGCAGCAGCGTCTCTGCGAAAGCGATCGTGGGAGCGGATACACTGGAGCGCCGCAGACTGTGTCAGGGGAACGAGCCGTGGCGAGAGAGCGGGGGATGGTATGAGACACTCTGCTATCAGCAGTTTTTAAAAACACATTTTTCCTGCTATACGTCGGACGAGGCGGGCGGCGGCGCGCTGGACTATGAACTGGAGTACATACAGGCGGGAAAGTCGTCTGACCGGGAAAATTTGAAAAAGGTGGTGCAGGAGCTTCTTTTGCTGCGGGAGGGCGCAAACTTTCTTTATCTGCAGACAGACGCGGCGAAGAAGGAGGAGGCGTATGCCGCTGCCACGGCGCTGCTTGCTGCCACGGGGCTTGCGGCGGCCGCTCCGGCACTGGCACAGGGGATTCTGGCTGCGTGGGCGTTTTGCGAGAGTGTCGTTGACGTGCGCACGCTCCTTGCAGGGAAAAAGGTGCCGTGGATGAAAACAGCGGAGAGCTGGAGCAGCAGTTTGTCAGGGCTTGTGACAGCGCTGACAGGAGGCGTACAGACGGGAACGCAGACGGAGGGCGAGGATTACGGGGGCTATCTGCAAAAGCTCCTGTACCTTAAATCCGAAAGAATTTTGAACTACCGCGCGATGGATTTGCTCGAGCAGCAGCTGAGGCAGCGGGAAGGGTATACGCATGTGCGGATGGACGCTATGGTGCTTTTTCTGCGGGCGGAGTTTATATATGAAGCGCAGCCCTTGTTTTCTGCGATGGTTACGCTTCGGAAGCTGGAGACAGACCGGTTTGCGTACAAGGGTGTGGCACAGTATGGTTATCTATCGGAGGATTGAAAGGATATGTATCATAAGATGCCTCTGTTTTACAGAAAAAGACAAAATCGAAACACAGAAAATGACGATCACTTGTTTTTTCCAAATTTTTCTTTCATTTATTTATCGAAACGTTTATGTGCTCTCTCCTCAAACCGGCAAAAGAAGACTGTGGGACACGGGGCATCTTATGATACATATCCAAGTGCTTCCATTACATTGGAAATGGTTGTTATCATGCCGCTTTTTATCTGCTTTATGGTGTTTTTTCTCTTTCTGTTCCGGGTGCTGACCGTACAGGAATGCATGGAGGAGGCACTGATGTACGGATCCCGCACGCTTGCGGCGGCGTGCTATGGCGAATCGGAGGAAAAGAGGAGGACAGGTGCGCAGCAGCTTGCGGGTGCGGGACTGGCGTTTGCAGCCGGTTTAAAAAAGAGTGAGTGCCCGACGGGCTTTATTCGGGGCGGACAGGCCGGAATCTCGCTGCTCTCCTCCGAGCTTTCGGGCGACGAGATCATACTGTGTGCCTCCTATGAAATGCGGCTGCCGATTCGGCTGCCGGGCGTATATTCCTACCGCTTCCGGCAATGTGTGAGAAGCAGAAAATGGATAGGGGATATCACACTAAATACGGGGGAGGAGGACGGGGCCTGGGTTTATATTACGCCCAGGGGCAGCGTCTATCATCTGACGAGGGCGTGCCCGTATCTGGATTTGAGTATACAGGCAGTCGCAGGGGCTTCGGTAAAAGGACTGCGCAACGTCTCGGGAGGGATCTACAGACGCTGCGAGAGCTGCGGGAAGGAAGCGGGCGGTATGGTCTATGTAACCGATTACGGGGACCGCTATCACGGAAGTCTTTCCTGCAGTGGATTAAAACGCACGATTTATATGGTTCAGATTTCAGAGGTGGGAGGTAGAGGCTTATGCAGCAAATGTGGGGACAGGCAGCCGTGATGGGGCTGCTGGCGATCTGTTCGGCGCAGGACATCCGCAAAAAGGAGATTCGGCTGAATTTGGTGCTGTTCTTTGGAATTTTAGGGATTTTTTTTCATATGCTGTTTCGTATGCAGTCAATTACAAGCGTGCTGCTTGGCATGTCAATCGGCGTGGCGCTGCTGCTTGCAGCAGTGGCGACGGAGGGAAGGATCGGTGTGGGGGACGGCGTACTGGTTACGGTGACAGGCGTGTATCTGGGGCTGGAAAGAAATCTGACGCTGCTTTTTTGCGCGCTTGCACTCTGCGGCATATGGGCGCTTGCACTTCTTGCCCTGCGAAAAAAGAAGCGGAGTGACACACTTCCGTTTGTGCCATTTCTTCTGGCGGCGTACATTGGTATGCTGGCATGTGCATGACGGGCGGGATACACCGGCGGTGGCTGCCGGCAAGCTATACGATTGAGGTGGCGATTCTCATGCCGTTGTTTCTCTTTGCAATCATGAGAGGGCTCCTTTTTGGCATCGATTTTTATGGCGAGGTATGTGCCGCGGCACAGAGCAGAGAGCAGCTAAAGGAGCTGCGTCCGGTGGAGCAGATCCGAAAATGGGAATTGACAGAGAAGGGAGTCGATTTTATTCATGAATATCGAATATCAGAGAAATTTGAAGAGCAGCTATATGGTGCTGATCGAGCCGGGGCAGCCGCTCAATATGGACGGGCAGCTGGCGGAGAAGAAGCGGCCCAAGCTCCCCCGCCGCCTGGTGAA
>CAMTZV010000178.1 GCA_947086625.1 uncultured bacterium
CGAGATAGCCGAGCGCATCCCCCGACAATGCGATTTCGCCCGGATGCTCCGGCAGACGTCCTTCCTTTACCTTTGAGAGGGACGGGTAGAGCGAGCGCGCGGTGTCGTCATATTCGCGCACCAGGAGTGAAAGGCTGCTGTTTGGAAGCGGAACAGAGCCGAGGGTGAGTATGTCGCCGACGTCATAGAGCCGTTCGTCCTCATGCAGGGACTGTGCCTGTTCGTCGCTTAGCTGGTGGAAGGTTGCGTAGCGGTCACCGTTTAACGAGCGCGCCTGCGAGATGCGCATGGACTGCAAAATGCCGATGGAGCGACCGACAACCGTCGTCATGACCGTGGAGAGGATGACGGCGATCAAAATGAGCGCCGCCGTGACCTTTTGTGCTTTCAGTTCCTTCCATGTAAATGATAAATACGATCTCATGACGCTTTCACCTCCGATAAATGTCCGTCCACAATCCGAAAGCGCCGCGGGGCGATGGCCGCGATGCGCGGATCGTGCGTGATGACAACGAGCGTTTTGTTCATCTTTTCGCGCAGCGCACAGAGCATGCTCATGACCTCCGCGCCGCTTTTGCTGTCCAGGTTTCCGGTCGGCTCGTCCGCGAAGATGATATCCGGCTTTGCGATAAGCGCGCGGGCGATGGCCACGCGCTGCTGCTGGCCGCCGGAGAGCTCGTGCGGCAGGTGAAGTAAGCGCTCTTCGATGCCGAGGTAGTGCGTGACGGCATGCAGGTATTTGTCGTCGGGCTTCTTTTTGTCGAGCAGAAGCGGCATGGTGATATTTTCCTGCGCGGTGAGCACCGGAAGCAGGTTAAACTGCTGGAACACAAAGCCGATTTTTCTGCGGCGGAATGCAGACAGCTCGCGGTCGCTGCCGTGGTGGATATCGGTGTCGCCGTAGAGCACCTGCCCCGAGGTCGGCGTATCCAGCCCGCTCATAATGTGTAAAAGCGTGCTTTTTCCCGAGCCGGACGGCCCCATGATGGAGAGAAAGTCTCCGTCATTGATCGTCAGGCTGGCGCGGTTGAGGGCGACGACCTTTGCCTCGCCGCCGCCGTAGATTTTTGAGATGTCGTTGATTTTGATTTGCATAAAAAGCTCTCCTTATCTGAAATTGTGGATATCGACGGATGCTGCCGTTGGCCTGTAACTGTGATCCGTGGGAGGCCGGGCGGCCTTTTACCGGACTGCCGCAGGCGGTCTGCGATATCCCGATAAGGAGAGCATAGAAAAGAAATCTCAAGAAATGCTCAAGGTGGCGTGAATTTGTGCGCCGCCGGAGGGAAAAGCGCCTGTGTCCGGTTCACCGGGGCTTTCGCAGGAGTTTGAAATTCGGATGCTCCCGCCGTGCTTTTCGCATAAAAGTGCGCAGATGTAAAGCCCCATGCCGAAGTGCTCCGCATCCTCCGCGCCCTTCTGGAAGGGGCGGATACCGTTTTGCAAAAGCTTTGCGGGGAAGCCGGGGCCGTTGTCCGTTACGGTGAGTACGAGTGTGCGCGCGTCGAGGGAAAGGCTCATCTGCACGCGCGTATTCGCGAAGCGCAGAGCGTTTGCGGCGAGGTTTTCCGCGATCTGGAAGAGCGCGCTTTTGTCGACGAGGATGGTCTGCGCGGTTTCCGTGCCGTGGAAAATCAGGCGGATGCTGCGGGTGGTTTTTGTGGAGTTTGGGTCATTTCGGACTGCGGAATGGGTGCTGCTTTCGGCTGCGGGGTCTGCGCCGGTTTCTGCGGCGATCAGCCGCACGGCCTCCTCCAGCGCGGCGCTTAAAGCGTCTGCACGGATGGGCGCTTTGTCAAGCGGCAGCTGTCCGAGCCGGGTGACGCTGCTCATGATCTCCACGTAGCGCTCCATGCGTCCGGTGTAGGCTTCGATGCGCGCGAGGTGGCCTCCCAGCGCTTCGTCGCAGGGGGCGCAGCGTCTGGCCATCTTTGCGGAGCCTTTTAAAACGGTCAGGGGATTTCGCAGATCGTGCGAAAATGCCGCGTTGAGACGCTTCTGCTCCTGGGCCTGCCGCCAGAGTGCCTGGCTGTTGGCGAGAAGCGCCCCGCGCATCGTCTCAAATGCGGCGCAGAGCGCTCCCAGCTCGTCGGGCGAGGCGGGCTCGATTTTAAAATCCAGATCGTTGTCCATAATGCGTGCCGTGGCGTCGGTGAGAATTGTTAAAGGCTCCTTTAATTTCAGACGGTAAAACAGAAATACCGCGAGAAGCAGCGCACCAACAAAAATCAGTACAGGGAGAAAAACCTGTGAGAGCGCGATGAGACTGGCGGGCTGCTTTTCGATGATCCCGTCCGTATAATCCCCCGGCTCGACCACATAGCTCTGTGACACGCGGTACATCAGAATCTGCGGCGAGTGGGCGGTGTTCAGCTCCGTGTAAGCCCAGAACACCAGCGCGGACAGCAGCGCAGCGACGACGATGCTGGAGAGCATGAGGACGAACAGCGATTTTTTTAAGCTCATGCGTTTTATCCATTCCATTTATAGCCCACCCCCCAGACGGTTTCAATGTAGTTGTGGTCGGATACTGCGGCAAGCTTCGCGCGGATCTTGCGGATGTGCTCCATGATCGTATCGCTGCTGCCGTCGCCGTCCAGTCCCCAGACAAGCTCGTAGATGCGCTCACGGTCAAACACCTGTCCATTGTTGGCGGAGAGCAGCTCCACGATATCAAATTCCCTGCGCGAGAGGGCGACCACACGTTTCCCGATAGTGACGGTGCGCCCCGTGTAGTCGATCACCATGTCGGAGAAGAACTGCAGCGTATTTTGCCGCTTTGCGCGGTTTTCCCGGCGCAGGTGCGCCATGACGCGCGCGCCCAGCTCGTCGATGTCGAAGGGCTTGACAATGTAATCGTCCGCGCCCGCCTGAAAGCCCCGGATCTTGTCTGACGTCTCGATGCGCGCCGTCAGAAACAGAATGGGGCAGGAGATGTGGCCGCGGAGCCTTTCACACACGGTCAGACCGTCCATGCCCGGCATGTTGATATCCAGCAGGACGAGGTCGGGCGCATGCGCGGCCTGCCGGACGGCGGCTGCGCCGTCGCAGGCGGTGTAGACGAGAAAGCCCTGCGTTTCAAAATAGCTCTTTAGCATGTCAACGACGCCCGGCTCGTCGTCGACGATTAAAATTTTTTTGTTCATATGGAATCCTCTTTTTTGTATTTGATCGGATAAAACCAGTGTACCATATAATTCTAAATTTTTTCTCAACTTTTTTGCAAAGTATACTTGCTATTTTTTGCAAAGCATGCTATGCTAAATTTGCAAAGCGAGCTTAGCAAAATGGAGGTGGACTTTGAAAACGAGGATCAAAGAGCTGCGCAGGGAACGAAGGCTCTCGCAGGAGGAGCTTGCGCTGGCGGTCGGGACGACGCGCCAGACGATCACCTCGATCGAGACGGGAAAGTATGTCGCGTCGCTGCCGCTGGCATACAAGATCGCGCATTATTTCGGGCGGACGATCGAGGAGGTTTTCGATTTCTCGGAGTATACGGGCGGCTGACGCATTGGACCGGCGGTGGATGTTTCACTGTGAGCGGAGAAAGAGGAATGGAGCGTGCAGGGTCTGTCTTACACGCATGATAGCGGATGTTCCGCGCAAAATTTTGAATGGAGGATTTTGAACATGGAAGATTACAGGAAAGCACTAAAGATTCGGATTGGATTGCTCTCGCTCGTATTGCTTGTGGCAGCCGGGATGAGCGTCTATGGTATTTTCCGGGCGCCGGAGAGTGCGCAGGCAAGCCGGGCATTTGATTTTCAGAACGGGCTTGTCATCGGCATCGGCGCCGGCGCACTTGGGCTGATCATGCGCTACCGGCAGGCAATGAAGGATGAAAAAAGGCTGCAGATGTTTTTTAATGCGGAGCATGACGAGCGGCTAAAGGCGATCCGGGCGAAGGCGGGCCTGCCGATGATACTGGTCACGTCGTTTCTGATGCTGCTGGCAGGCTCGTTCATCGGGTATTTTAACGGCACTGTTTTTTATACGCTGCTTGCGGCGGCGCTCTGTCAGCTTCTGCTGGCCGCAGCCGTAAAGCTCATCTGTCGGAAGCGGATGTGACGGGCGCGCAGAAGAAGGCTGCGGCGCTGATGCACATCGCACAGGGCAGGGCGTGCTCTCTTTTTCGTGCACGGATAGAGAGGATATTTTTGCCCCCTGCTTTTATAATAGTAGAGACAAATGCAGTCGGAGGTTTTATAATGGGAGATGTGAACCAATGTGTGGAAAAGAGGCTACAGCAAGGGGTTTCAGACTATTATGAAAAGAGCGGCGGGCATGACGCTGTCGCGGCAAAGGAGGTATCCCGATGGAATGGGTGGAACGGTTAAATGAGAGCATGGCTTACATTGAAGGGCATCTGGCGGACGAGATCGATTACGGGCAGCTTGGGCGTATCGCATGCTGTTCGGCGTATCATTTTCAGCGGATGTTTACGTACATGGCGGGCGTGACGCTCTCCGAGTACATCCGCAGGCGGAAAATGTCGCTGGCGGCGGTGGATTTGCAGGGCGGAGCGCGGGTTATTGACGTCGCGCAGAAATACGGCTACGGCTCGCCCACCGCGTTCAACCGGGCGTTCCAGAGCGTCCACGGAATTGCGCCGTCCGCGGTAAAAGAGGAGGGCGTGTCGGTGAAGTCCTATCCGCCGATTGCATTCAGCATTTCAGTGAAAGGAGCTACGGAGATGAATTACCGGATTGAGACAAAGGAGGCATTCCGCATTGTCGGAATCAGCACTCCGCTTGCGCGGGAGCTGGAAAAAAATTTTGAGGTCGTTCCCGCTATGTGGGGAAAGGCCGCGGCAGACGGCACGATCGAAAAGCTGGCGGGTATGATGAACGCGCAGCCGATGG
>CAMTZV010000179.1 GCA_947086625.1 uncultured bacterium
AGATGAGCGCCGGGTTATGAGCAAAGTTAGCTGCGTAAGCAGCGGGAAAGCTCCGCAGGAGCCTTTGCGAATGGGCGCGCCTGACCTGTAGGGAGGGGTGGGGCACGTGAGACGTGCGAGCCATGCTTGCATGGGAGAGCGCGGCGCACATGCGATGAGGTGAGCGCCCGCGGCGCATACACAACAGGAAAGGAGGCCGCAAGGCTATGAGGAATGGATCAAACCGTGCGCATCCGAACAAAAAGCGCGTGCTGGCGGCGGTTCTGGCGCTTGCCGTGCTGCTTGGCGTGCTGCCGTTTGGGATGCAGCAGCTCTTCGCGGCCCCGCAGGAGCTGACACTGGAGCTGGCGGAAAAGCTCGCCTACGCGAACAGCCAGGAGTACGCCAGAATCAAGCGGCAGCTCGATCTCGCCGAGATCCAGTACGTCCAGTCGGTTAAGAGCATCCGCATGAAGGAGAAAAACCAGAAGACATTCCGGTGGAGCCCGCTCTTGAATTTCAAGTTTCCGGAGTCCCCGACGCTGGAAAACGAGACCGAGTACAACTACAAGCCGCTGGAGCTGCAATCGGAGATCGAATCGCTCGAGCACGAGCTCGGGAGCTGTATTTACGGTATATACGAGAAGGTGGCGCTGCAGTTCGTGACCGTTTACCAGCTGCAGGAGACGATTGCCTACAACGAAAAACGGCTGGATGAGTGCAAAAAGACGCTTGTCAAAAACCGCGCGCGGCTTCTGACGGGCGAGGCGACGCAGACGGATATCGAGCGCATGGAGCAGAAGATCGGCACGATGGAGTCGACAATCGCCGCGGACAAGCGCAGCTTTTCATCGGCGGCGGCAAAGCTCTCGGATTTCATCGATATGGACGTGACGGGCGGATGGAGCTTTGCGAGCCCGTTTGTGACGGTGGACTTAAACCGCGCGGTGCTAAACCGGCTCATCGACTACACGCTCGAGCACGACAACGATTTTTACAAGACGAGGCTTGAGACGGCGAACGGCTTGTTGGAGCTGGACACGAACTATCAGCTCATGAAAAAGAAATACGGCGCGGCGACGATGAGCCACATCGACCCGTTCATCAATCAGGCGCGAAGCGGCGAGAAGCTCGACTCCACCGCCTTCAAGGAGGCGTTTAACCGGATGCTGGAGCAGGCGGACGCCCCGTGGAACGGCAAGATCCGCATCCTGTTCATCCGCATCCCGAAGCTCTGGTTCAAGGGGAGCACCGACGGACAGCGCTACGTCGAGGACGAGCCGTACGTGCTCTACGAGAACGCGCTGGAATACCAGAACCGCCTGCAGGACGAGAAGAGCGCGAAAAAGGAGCTCTCGGATTCGGTGACGGAATTTTATGAGACGTACATATCGACGAAAAACACGTATGAGCAGCTCATGCAAAGCGGCGTGAAAAAGGGGCGGGAGCTGGAGCAGGCGCGGGTGAAAAACCTGATGGGCGAGCTGGAATACGAGGAGTTTGCTTCTTTACAGGAGGAATACGAGGAGATGCAGCTCGATTCGCTCGAGGCGCAGGCGGCGTACAGCGAGGCTATTTTCCGGCTGGACTGCCTGACGTGCGGCGCGGTGACGGCCTATCTGAAGGGGACGGACACGCGTATGGGCGCTGCGGCTGGCGGCATGAGCTATGTGGTGGAGGAGGACGCGCAGGGCGTGTACTACTACATCCACTCGCTCGTCTCGGACAATCTCTTCGAGATCGGAATCACGGTTCCGGAGGAGTTTGAGATCGGGATTACCGATTTTGAGCTGTGGGTGAACGGCATCCAGGTAGGGGCGCGCACACCCGCGGACAAGACGCTGCGCCATCTGGCGCTTGACATGGAAAAGACAGAGCGCGTGTTTCTCCGGCTCTACGACGGCGACACGTTTGTGGACGACTGCGAGATCGACCCTTCGCAGTACACGGGTCTGCTCACGATCAGAAGCTACTCCGTGGACAGGGAGGAGGAGACGAAGGTCGGGACGTACCGCGGCGAGGCGAACTACACGCTCGGCACGTACACGCTCTACTTTACGCTCGACCCGGAGGAGACGGCGGTCTCCTACAGCGTGCGCACGCAGGCGGGCGCGGCGCTTCTTAGCGGGGAAAAGCAGCCGGTGACGAGCGGCCTGCAATACCTTGGGCTGACGGAAAACAGTCTGGCGGAGCTTGTGATCTGCTTCTATGACGAGGGCGACGCGCTGCTCTATGAGGCCATTCTGGACACGACGGACGGCACGATACACAAAATTGTGGAGTAAAAAGAATGAGACGAACGCAGAAAAAACGAAGTCCAATTAAATATGCCGCGCTGCTGCTCACGGCGGTGTGCTGTGTTTCGCTCGGGACGCTCCTTGCGCGCGCGGCGCTGGAAAACGACAACAGCACGGCAGTGCGCTCCGTGCATGTGCAGGATTCCGAGATCGAGGCGTCCACGCTCATTGTCGGCTCGCATCTGATCCACATTCAGGGGCTGACCGAGACGCTCTACGCGCTGGCGCTCGACTCAGCGAACGAGTTCAATCAGAATAAGCTCTACTACAAGTCGGAGCTGGCGGACGGGCAGTGGTTTGAGATCACGGACGCGGCGTCGATCGCGGATATCACGACGGAGGGGACGCTCGTGTCGGCAGCCGAGATCGGGACGCTGGAATTTACGCATAAGACCGACGCGGCGGGCGTCACGACGGATCTTCGCACCGGGGAGCGGGTGAGCGTTTACGACATCCATTCGCCCTACAACCTCGAGGCAATGGAGGAGCTGGAGCCGATCAGGCTGCAATACGAGATGCTTCTGGCAAAGCCGGAGGAAAACCGGACAGACTCGGACGCGCGCTACATTGAGATGATCCGCGAGCTGTTTGCCGAGGATGTCCGCACGCAGGAGTGCATCGAGGCGGACGAGCATTTGTCGGGGCTTGAGGGCTACAAGTCGGATTTGACCGCAAGGGAGGCGGACGGCACATGGATCGAGCAGGCCGATATGGTGATGGAGGCGGTCGACGCGCTGCGGCGCACCTTCGTCTTTTACCGGCTGGACATGCTGCTCGATACGCTCTTAAACAACGCGCAGGGTTTGATTTTGCCGCCGGGGCAGCAGCCGGAGGAAGGCGGGGACGAGACGCCCGCTGACGGCGGCGGGGCAGATGCGCCGTCCGGGGAGGACGGCGGAACCGGCGGCGGTGAGGAAGGCGGCGACGGAGAAAGCGAAGGCGGCGACGGAGAAAGCGAAGGCGCCGAAGAGGGTGACGGCGAGGATGCGCCTGAACCGGAGGTGGATACCAGCCTTGTCGTGAACACCGACGTGGTGGCGGCGTGCAGAGCAGCCTGAGCGCTTACGAGTCAAAGCTTCTGACCGAGGGGACGACGGTCATCGGAAAGGCGCGCTACGACGCGGCGAACGATCTGATCGTCTCGGCCGGGGTGAGCGATTACGCGGGCTGCGACGGGATCGTCGCGCGGCTCGCCGCATATGCGAATATCATCGACGAGAAGGTCGTGGACAGGGAGACGGAGCTTTCGGTGCTGGACACGGAGCTGGCGCCGAAGACCCGGGAGAATTTTGAACAGGCGGTTGGCGGCGGCGCAAGCCCCGATTACACGGCGGCGATCGCGGGCGGTGCACAGGCCGCGGCGGGCGCGCGCTATTTAAAGGAACAGCAGAACGCGGCAAACGCTTTTCGCATCGACTACCAGACGATGCTGAACGCGCGCTGGAAGCGCGTGGCAAACAGCGAGGCGGTGAGCGAGGCACTGACGCTGCTCGACGGGGTGGCGGCGCTGCGGGAATCGGTGCAGCCAGACGACGCGGCGGATTACCTGCGGGAGATCGTCGACGAGCACAAGGCGTGGCTCTTGCAGCGCTACGGGGAATTACACGCGCAGGGCGCGTCGGATTCCGAGATGGACGCGCTGAACGCGGAGAAGGAGCGCTTACAGGAGCAGTACCGGGATGCGCTCGATGCGAACAACCTGTCGGCGGCGGCGCTTCTGGAGGCAAGGCTGGCGGCGGTGCAGGCGGATATCGATGCGCTCGAGCGGGACTATCTCGCAATTCTAAATTCGGAAAACAGCAGCGAGAGCGACAGGGCGAAGGCCGCGGCAGGGCTTGGAGACGGCACGGTCGCCTCGGCGATCGGGAATTTAAAGGATTCCCTTCTATCGGCGCTGCGCGGCGCGTCCGACGGGACGGATTTTGAGCGGCTCTTGTCGGAGCTTGAAAATATGATGGCGGCGATCCGGGAGCTTGCAAAGCAAAGTCCCGAGGCGGCGTCGGCTGCGATGAAGGACGTCTCGGGCGCGCTCTCCGGCGCGACGGGACTTGACGGCTCAGACGCGGCAAAGCTTGCCGCCGAGGCGGACGCGATCGCACAGGAGGCGGCGCAGGCACAGGAAAACGGAGCCGGGGCAACGATGTCGGCGCAGACGGCGCGGGATCTTCTGGACGCGGCGATGCAGGCGCTGTTCGGGACGGACTATGCGAATGCGTCCCACGCACAGAAGGCGCAGGCGCTTCTCGCGCTGGAATGGTTCGGCGAGCAGATGCGAAACGAAAAGATCGCGGCGCTGGCGGGCACTTTGGCGCAGGAGCAGCAGACGGCGGGAAGCCCTTACCTCTACCGGAAATATACCGGGGATGCGGGCAATTACCTCGCGGTGCGCGCCATCGGCAGTATTTTCGGATACCGCACGATTTTTGACAGCGTGCACGTGGTCGAGACGCTGAGCGGCGGGACGGAATATTACACCTTTACGAACGGCAGAAGGGCCTACGAGACGGGCGCACAGACAAAGATGCTGGAGCACGCGGCCCGCCTGCA
>CAMTZV010000180.1 GCA_947086625.1 uncultured bacterium
CATAAAAATGACCCGGCTGCCCACCTCTCTGGCAAAGCCCATCTCGTGCGTCACGACCGCCATCGTCATGCCGTCGTTCGCGAGATCCTTCATGACGCCCAGCACCTCGCCGACCATCTCCGGGTCGAGCGCGCTCGTGGGCTCGTCAAAGAGCATCATCTTCGGCTTTAGCATGAGCGAGCGCACGATCGCGATGCGCTGCTTCTGGCCGCCTGAGAGCTGCCCCGGGTAAGTGTCCGCCTTCTCCGCGAGATTCACAAGGTTCAACAGGCGAAGAGCCTCCTCGCCCGCCTCCTCCCGGCTCATGCGCTTGAGCTCGATCGGGGCAAGCGTCAGATTTTCCATGATCGTCAGATGTGGAAACAGGTTAAAGTGCTGAAACACCATGCCCATCTGCTGGCGGATCTCGTTGATGTTCACGCCCTTGCCCGTGATATCCACGCCGTCAAAAATGACATGCCCGCTGGTCGGCTGCTCCAAAAGGTTCAGGCAGCGCAGAAACGTCGATTTCCCGGAGCCGGACGGGCCGATGATGACGACCTTCTCGCCGGGCGCAATGTGTTCGTTGAGATCGATGAGCACCTGCTGCGCACCGAAGCTCTTGCATAAATTTTTAACGGTTATCACTTTCCCGCAGCCTCCTTTCCAGCCTTCCCATCAGCCATGTAAAGAACATGACGATCACAAGGTAAATCGCCGCCACCGCAAGCAGCGGAGGCATCGCGTCAAACGTGTTGCCGCGGATGATATCGCCGCCGCGCGTCAGCTCGTTCAAGCCTATGTAGCCGCAGATCGAAGTCTCCTTCAAGAGCGTGATCATCTCGTTGACGAGCGCGGGCAGCACGTTTTTGACCGCCTGCGGCAGGATAATCTTCTGCATCGTCTTCGCGTAGCTAAGACCGAGCGAGCGGCCCGCCTCCATCTGGCCCTTGTCGATCGACATGATGCCCGAGCGGAAAATCTCTGCCACGTACGCGCCGGAATTGATTCCGAAGGTGAGCACCGCGACCAGTATCTTGTTCGTGCTGCTCGCGAGGAACACAAAGTACATGAGCAAAAGCTGTACCATCGCGGGCGTCCCGCGGATGATCGTCAGATAAATGCGGCAGATTAGATCGAACAGGCCAAGAAGCGCGCCGCCAAAGCCCTTTCGCCCTTTTTCCCCGAGCTGGTCGTGCGCCGTGCGGATGACGGCGACAACAACGCCAATCGCCAGTCCGAGGATGAGCGCCAGCAGCATGACGATCACCGTAATTTTCAGGCCGTTTACGATGTACATGTACCGCTGCTTCTCGATAAAATCAAAAACGAGCCGATGCTTTAATTCCATTAAATATTCCATAAAATACCTCTTTCAATCCGCAGCAGGATCGAGGCGGGAAAATTTCTCCTGCCCGCCGCGCGGCCCGCATGAGGGCCTGCGCACACTCAAAAAAGGAAGCGGTCGCCCGCCTCCTCTTTCAAGCTTAATCTGCGGTAATGTATTTGTCCATGATCTTCTGGAGTGTGCCGTCATCCTTCAGCTCCTTAATCGCCTCGTTGACCTTCTCCAAAAGCGCGTCGTTCTCCTTGTTGATGCAGGCCGCATAATCCTCCACGGCGTACTCTGTTTCGAGAATCTTCAAGCCCTCGTTGCTCGCCACAAAGCTCTTCGCGGGCTCGTTGTCGATGATAACCGCGTCCACCTTGCCCTGCGTGAGCGCCATCACCGCGTCCGCGCCCTTGTTGTACTGCTCCACCGCATCCTCGCCGAAATCCTCGCACGCGAACGAGTCGCCCGTCGTCATGAGCTGCACGCCGATCTTCTTTCCCGCAAGGTCGTCGATCGTCTTGATGTCGGAATCCTCCTTCACGATGACAACCTGAATGCCCGTCGCATACGAATCGCTGAAATTGACGGACTCCTCACGGTCAGGGCGCACCGTCATTCCCGCGAGGCCGATATCCACATGAGAATTCTGACGCTGCTGTTCTGCCTCGATCGCCTCCGCGATCTCCGCGTCGATACCTGTGATGTTCTCGCCGTCGTAGTACTCGTACGGCGGGAAATAGGCGTTCGTCGCCATCGTGAGCACGCCGTCGTTCACCGTCATGCCGGACGACTTCTTACCGCACGCGCACAGCATACACGCCGCCAGCGCCACGATCAGCGCCATCGAACAAATTCTCTTTTTCATATGATCCTCCTTTTTCAGTCATGCCCGTACATTCCTCTTTCTTCGGGCATGTCCCATCTCTTTTTTACGGCAGACGCGAAACGCCGTCGCGTTTCCCCAGGCATCTGACCCCGCCCGGACTGCCGCCATCGAACGTATTATACAGTAGGTTTATGCAAAATGCAACGGTAAAACGTGCATCCGTATGCAAAAAAATGTATAAATATCCAAACAGCACATTAATTTCTGCACTTGCATGACCTCCGACACTTTTCTCATCCGCCGTCCCTCTCACGCGTTCATCGTCGCCAGCTTCTTTGCCTGATCCGCCGCGATGCAGGCATCGATGATCTCCTGAATATCCCCGTTCATGATCTTGTCGAGCTTGTAGAGCGTTAAGTTGATGCGATGGTCGGTCACGCGGCCCTGCGGGAAGTTGTAGGTGCGGATCTTCTCGGAGCGATCCCCGGTTCCGATCTGGCTGCGGCGCTCCGCCGCCTCCGCGTCCTGCTGCCTTTGCAGCTCGAGGTCGTAGAGCTTCGCGCGCAGAAGCGCAAACGCCTTCTCCTTGTTCTGAAGCTGCGACTTCTCGGTCTGGCTGTAGATGACGATGCCCGTCGGGTAATGCGTGAGACGCACCGCCGAATCCGTCGTGTTGACGCACTGTCCGCCGTTGCCGGAGGCACGCATAACGTCGATGCGGATATCCTTCTCGTCGATCTGGATGTCGACGTCCTCCGCCTCGGGCATGACCGCAACGGAGCAGGTGGACGTCTGGATGCGCCCCTGCGACTCGGTTTCCGGCACGCGCTGCACGCGATGGACGCCGGACTCATACTTTAACACGGAATACGCGCCCGCGCCCGTCACCATGAAATTGACCGACTTCATACCGCCGATGCCCGTCTCGTCCGCTTCCAGCGTCTCCACACGCCAGCGGCGTCCCTCCGCGTAGTGGACGTACATACGATAAATCTCCGCCGCAAACAAAGCTGCCTCCTCGCCGCCCGCGCCCGCGCGGATTTCCACGATCACGTTTTTGTCGTCGTTCGGATCCTTCGGGAGCAGCAGGATCTTCAGCTCCCCTTCCAGCCTGCGGGCGCCCTCCTTCGCATCGGCGAGTTCCTCCTTCGCAAGCTCCTTTAGCTCCTCGTCGCTCTCCTCGTCGAGCATCGCGAGCGAGTCCTCGATCGCCTGCTTACATTTCTTATATTCCCGGTACGCCTCCACGATCGGCGTCAGGTCGCTCTGCTCCTTCATCAGCTTCCGAAAGCGGTTCGCGTCGTTCGCAACGTCCGGCTCGGAAAGCTCGCTCATAATCTCCTCATAGCGGACAAGTAAATCCTCTAATTTGTCAAACATGCCTCTTCTCCTCGTATTTATTCTGAGAAACACACGCGCGCGCGTTTCACGTGCCGGATTTGCGCCGGCGCAGCCGTCCCTTCACCACGCGCTCTAACCCTGCCAGATCCTTTTCCACGGAAAGCTCCGCAAACCCGCTTTCTGTCATAATACGCCGCACATCCTCCGCCTGATCGCAGCCGATCTCGAAAAAAAGCAGGCCATCCTCCTTCAGATATTCCGGAGCAAGCGCCGCGATTCTCCGGTAAAAATCCAGGCCGTCCACGCCGCCGTCCAGCGCCGCCAGCGGCTCAAAGAGCTGCACCTCCGGCATAAGCGTCGGAATCTGCGCCTGCGGGATGTAGGGCGGATTCGACACGATCACGTCAAAGCGGCCGCTCACATTATCGAACAAATTTCCGCGCACCCATTCCGCCTCAAGCCCGTGCAGCCGCGCATTCTCCTTTGCCACGAGAAGCGCCTGCTTGCTCACGTCGCTGCCCGTGCCGCGCACCGTCGGCGCATTCTTCAAAATACTGAGCAGAATACAGCCGCTCCCGGTACAGACGTCGAGCACCTCCATCCCCGGCTCAAGCGCCTTTAATACCTCCTCCACAAGCACCTCGGTATCCTGACGCGGGATGAGCACGTTGGAATTGACCTTAAACGTCATACCCATAAATTCCTGCTCGCCGGTAATGTATTGCAGCGGCACGTGCTCGGCGCGCTTTTCGAGCACGCGCTCGTACTCGTTGAGCACCTCCGGCTCCACGAAGGCATTTGCATGTGTAAAATAAAAGCTCCGGTCGATCTTTGCAACCATTTCCAAAAGCAGCCACGCATCGATCTTCGCGTCCGCAATGCCCGCGGATTCCAGGAGCTTCTCACCCTTTTGCTCTGCTTCCCTGAATGTCATCTGCCAGCCTCCCAAGCGGTATGTGCCCCGGCCCGAAGCTCCTGCACATAGTTTTTCCAGTCAAACACCGCCTCCACGGATGCGATGCCTACCTCGATCATCTCCTCGTCCGGCTCCCTTGTCGTGAGCCTCTGCAGCATCATGCCGGGCTTGCTGAGAACGCCGATGAGCTTTCCCTCGCTGCGCCCCGCCAGCCGGATCAGCTCATAGGAAAGACCCGCGATGACCGGGATCAGCAGGATGCGCAGGCCAAGCCTGAGAAACGGCGAATCAACCCGAACAAAGAAAAACAGGATCACACTGACGATGATGACAAAAAACAGGAAGCTTGTACCGCAGCGCTTATGTAGCCGGGAGCTCTTTTTTACATTTTCCACCGTCAGGTCAAGCCCGTGCTCGAT
>CAMTZV010000181.1 GCA_947086625.1 uncultured bacterium
GGCATGAACGCGTAGATCGGTTTTCCGTAAAAGGTAGAAACCGTGTCATAGAGGGCCTGATATTCCTTCCCGCCGATGGCCTTCTCCGAGAGGACGGTGGGCGCGCCCATCATGGCAATGGGAACCACCAGCGCGTCGTCCGGCACCTCATCCGGATCCAGCAGTGTAACCGGACCGCATTCCTGTACCGCGCCGATGGCCACAAGCTTGCCCACATAGGGGTCACCGCCGCCGCCGGCTCCGAGGAGCGCGGCGCCCAGAGCGATGTCTTCGATTTCAGAAATTCCAAGTTTTCGCAAAATAATTCCTCCTGTTCAGTTGGCAA
Source organism: uncultured bacterium (assembly GCA_947086625.1). Lineage (GTDB taxonomy): Bacteria > Bacillota > Clostridia > Lachnospirales > Lachnospiraceae > W0P33-017. Next base: position 326 of record CAMTZV010000181.1, read on the forward strand.
AATGGGTTAATTTTGAACATATGACCTGTATCCGATAAATTTTACAGAGGAATTATACGTCGGGCATATCACTGCTGTAAAGTGTGCAAACAACAAAAAAGCCGGCCGGGATTTGTCCAAAAGGACAAATCCCAAAAGTAAAATCAGAAGCCGTACCCGCTATTTGTGCGTCGTCAGGCGGTGGAGCGCCACGGCACGATAGAGGAAAAAGAGCTGGGGCATTTTGTCGATCGGATGGCCCAGCAGCTCACGGATGCGGTTTAACCGGTACTTTACCGTGTTTTTATGGAGAAAGAGCAGCGCGGCGCAGGAGGTAACGCTGCTCCCCGCATCCAGCAGATAGACCGCAAGCGTCTGAATCAGCATATTGTCCTCGCGAACATTTTTCAGCACGCCCAGCGGGGACAGGGCGGCGGTTAAGGCAGCTTCGCTTTCCTCCAGAATGTGCTGGCACTCGGCCACAAATTCCAGCTCCTGCAGCGTATAACAGTCAGGAAGGGGCCAGATTTGACGCGCTGTCTGTATATTTTCCTGGTGAAGCAGGTACGTGCGGCGCACATCGGAGGTGTTGTTCAGCGGATAACAGCAGGTTAAGGACAGCGAAAAGCCCGCTTCCTTAAGGCGCCCTGCCAGATCACGGGCGATCACATCCCGTTCCGGAAAACGCTCAATCCAGTCCATAAAGGCTACTGCAAGTCCCTCATAGAGATCTGCCACAACCGTGTGGGCGTAGTGCCCCAGGTGCTCGCGGAGCAGGGGAAGCCCTTCACGGCGAAAGCGCTCGATCTGGCTTTCGTCGCAGCGGAGCATCCACATTTCATTGATATTTGCCACGTCGATATGGAAAATATTGGAGAGCTGGCGCATTTTGATCGGCTCGTCCTGTAAAATGGCGCGGATCAGCTCGTGGATAGCGACCTCTCTGCGTTCCTGTCCCCAGATATTGACACCGAGACGGACTACATCTGCAAGCTGTGAAAGGATCGCGCCGTTTGGCCAGACGCCTTCCTTGAGGACAAGCAGCTCCATTCCCGCCCCGTGCTCTGCCGGGATGGAAAATCGATAGAGACGGCTGTCCGGAAAAATCGTACAATCCGCCGTCTGCTGATCCGCAGGAAAGGCGTCGAGCTGCTCCAGTCCCTTTTTAATGGCTGCTTCCTCGCTGCGGGGCCAGGCGACCAGGTGCAGAATCTGAAAGGAGGCGTCACAGAGGATGAGGGAAGCGGAAATCCGGTCGCTGAGCATTTTTAAGACGGTGCTGATCGTCCGCTGGTGCGGGGGAAGATCGGAGACACGCGCCAAAATTTCCGACACGAGAAACGTATTGTCCGTCCGGTCCCGATGGATGAGCCCCATCACATCGGAGATGGCTTCCCCGTAACGCAATGTCACGTCGCCCTCCGGCATGACAATCAGGACAAAATCCCGCTCGTTGGCAAAATCGATGAGGCGTTTGTCGATCTTTTTCAGGTAAACGCCCACGTAATAAAAGATAAGCCCAACCTCCCCTCCCTCCGCCAGCCGTTTCACGTTGACAAACTGCTGGTCTGCGTCGTCCACCATATTTAAAAATCCGGTGATAACGATCTCACTGCCAAAATATTCGCCCTGCGGGAACACCTCGTCCACGAGCACGCCGGGATCCGTGGATTCGAGCACGGAGATCGAGGAGACAATTTTAGACAGGCCTCCGTGTCCCGCGATGACCTTTGCCTGCCGCAGGGACGGCAGTTTTAACAGATCTGCAACTGTTACACTCATATCTTCACCTCCGTATCTCTGAAAAATCGGTAAAAGTCCCGCAAGCCGCTGCCAGAGCGGTTTACGGGACTTTATCTGTCAAACTCCAAATGATACTATCTGTTTTCAGTTCGTCAAAGCGCTTTGGAAAAAATACCTATTTCCCGAGCTGCGCGGCCAGCGCGTTTGCCGCCTCCTTTAAGGCATCCGCCACACCCGCGGGATTTTTGCCGCCTGCCTGCGCCATGTTCGGACGTCCGCCGCCGCCGCCGCCAACGAGCGATGCCACACTCTTGATGAGGTTGCCCGCGTGTGCGCCCGCCTTCTGCGCGCCGTCGGTTGCCATCGCCACGAGGTTCACCTTCGCGTCAGCCACCGATGCCAGCAAAATCACGCCCTCGCCGAGCTTACCCTTCAGCTGGTCGCCAAGGTCGCGCAGGCCGTTCATGTCCACGCCCTCCACCTTTGTGGCCAAAAACTTCATGCCCGCGATCTCCTGTACCTCGTCCATCACATCGCCGAGGGAATCCTTCGCCGCCTTTGATTTCATGGACTCGATCTCACCGTGCAGGCTCTTCACCTCCGCCTGCAGATGCGCGATCTTTTCCACCACGCCCGCCGGATTCGTCTTTAAGAGCTTCGCGGCCTCGGCCAGCGTCTGCTCCAGCGCGTCATAATATGCGAACACGTTATCGGCCGTGATCGCCTCGATGCGGCGCACGCCCGCCGCCACGCCGGACTCGGAGACGATCTTAAACGCCTTAATGTCCGACGTATTTTTGACATGCGTGCCGCCGCACAGCTCCTTTGAAAAATCGCCCATGGAGACAACGCGCACCGTCTCCCCGTACTTCTCGCCGAAGAGCGCCATCGCCCCGGCCTTCTTTGCCTCATCCACCGTCATCACGTCCGTCACAACGGGAATTGCCTCGTTAATCTTCGCGTTTACGATATCCTCCACGCGCGCGAGCTCGTCCGACGTCATCGCCGAGAAATGCGAAAAGTCAAACCGCGTCCGGTCCGCATCCTGATTCGAACCCTTCTGCTCGACATGGGTGCCGAGTACCTCGCGCAGCGCCTTTTGCAGCAGATGCGTCGCGGAGTGGTTTTTACAGATGTTCGCCCTGCGCGCCGCGTCAACCGTAAAGCGCGCCGTGTCGCCGACCCTGATCATGCCCCGCGTGCAAATGCCGACATGACCGACCTTTCCGCCCGTAAGCTTGATCGTGTCCTCCACGGCAAACGCGCCCCCGGCAGTCTCGATCACACCGGTATCTCCGATCTGTCCGCCCATCGTCGCATAAAAGGGGGTCTCCTCCGCGATCACGGTTCCCTTCACACCCTCGGTGAGCGCCTCCGCAAGCTCACTTTCTGTCGTGAGCACGGTAATCTTTGCGTCCGCGGATACCTTGTCATAGCCGACAAACACGGTCGTGACCGCCGGGTCGATCGCATCGTAAACCGTCGCGTCCGCTCCCATGTAGTTAGTCTCCTTGCGGGCCGCCCGCGCCTTTTCCTTCTGCTCCTTCATGCACGCGTCAAAGCCGTCCTGATCAAGCGTATATCCCTTTTCCTCTAAAATTTCGGCAGTCAGATCCACAGGGAATCCGAACGTATCGTAGAGCTTGAACGCATTCTCCCCGGAGAGCACCTTTTCGCCGGAGCCTTCCAGCTCCTTTTCCATATCTGCCAGAATTTTCAGGCCCTGATCGATCGTCTTGTTGAACTGCTCCTCCTCCTGGGTGAGCACCTTAAAGATAAAGTCCTTCTTCTCCTCAAGCTCCGGATAGCCGTCCTTACTCTCGCGGATGACCGTCCCGGCCAGATCCGCCATAAACGTGCCGTCAATACCCAGCATCCTTCCGTGTCTTGCCGCGCGCCGGATTAAGCGGCGCAGCACGTAGCCCCGCCCCTCGTTCGTCGGCATGACGCCGTCGGAGATGAGAAACGTCGTGGAGCGGATATGGTCGGTGATCAGGCGGATGCTGATATCGTCCAGCGCATCCTTCTGATACTCCTTCCCGCTCAGACGGCAGATGTGGTCGCGGATCGCCTTCATCGTGTCGATGTCAAAGACGGAATCCACCTCCTGCATCACCACCGCAAGCCGCTCTAATCCCATGCCGGTGTCAATATTTTTGTTCTCCAGCTCTTCATAGCCGCCGTGCCCGTCGCCGTTAAACTGCGTAAATACGTTGTTCCAGACCTCCATGAAGCGGTCGCACTCGCAGCCGACCTTGCAGTCGGGGCTGCCGCAGCCGTACTTCTCGCCGCGGTCATAGTAGATTTCCGAGCACGGGCCGCACGGGCCAGCGCCGTGCTCCCAGAAATTGTCACACGCGCCCGTCTCAGGGTCGCGGTAAAAGCGGGTGATCTTCTCCGCGGGAATGCCGATCTCCTCATTCCAGATTTTGAATGCCTCCTCGTCCTCCCCATAGATCGACGGATAGAGCCGCTCCTCCTCAAGACCCAGCACCTTTGTCAGAAACTCCCACGACCATGCGATCGCCTCATGCTTGAAATAGTCCCCGAATGAAAAGTTGCCGAGCATCTCAAAAAAGGTCAGATGTCTTGCGGTCTTTCCTACATTCTCAATATCGCCCGTGCGCACACACTTCTGGCACGTCGTCACGCGCTTTCTCGGCGGTATCTCCTGCCCGGTAAAATAGGGCTTTAAAGGCGCCATGCCCGCGTTGATCAAAAGCAGGCCGTTCTCAATAGCGCGCTCAATCACATCCCTC
>CAMTZV010000182.1 GCA_947086625.1 uncultured bacterium
CTGGCGAGGCTTCGCCTTGTGCGCACGGAGACAGCCTATATTATCGAGTGCGTGGAGGAAGATCACGTGAAGCAGTATGTCCCCACGCTGCGGGACGCCGCGCTGCGGGACGAGTTTTCGCGCTACTTCGGCAGACGGCTCCCCTTCTACGGGGCGGCGCATATGCCCGAGGCTGTGCGGGAGGCGGACGCGCCCCAGATGCCCGGACTGCGGGGCTTTCGCATCGAGACCGGCGTGGTGGAGATCCCGCTCGGGGATCACGCGAAGCGCGGCGACATCTGCTATTCCGGCGAGATCATGCACGGGCTTGGCAAAGGCAACGTGTACGTGCAGGTCGGTTTGGAGCGCATGGAGCACGACGCGGCGCTCGAGCGGGAGAGCAAGACGACCGTTTACGGGAATCCGGATCTCTTTGACACGAACGCCGCCGTCGTCTCGGCGGAGACGGCGGTGAAGGTGCTGGGCGACAAGGGAAGCTTCATCGTGGCCGTTCGCCTCATGCAGGATGTGGATTATCTGCTGCTTACATACCGCTGGATCGCGATCCGCGTGAGCGGCGAGGAGCCGGAGGAGCTGCAGGAGACGATCGAAAGCGACCGGGGCATCAGTGCGGTGACGCCCACCGTCGTGCTCGGCACAAAGGAGACGTACTATTTTCAGGTGAAATACAACAATATGAAGCCGTGCTCGGTTTCATATGAGATGACCGAGCCGGGCAGCGGAGAGGTGACGGCGGACGGGATCTACACCGCGCCCGCGAAGGAGGGCGTCTACGAGATACGCATCTACTGCACGGACCGGCCGCTGATGTGCACCTACGCCTACGCGATCGTCAAGAAAAAGACGGCTGACGACGAGCAGTGACGCGGCGGTGAAGCCACAGGCCGAATCGCTGCGCAGCAACGCTATGGAGTGACAGGGAGAGCGCTGGAACTGTCATGGAAGCAAAAGACGGGGAATGGCATGACATACAAATCGGAGCACATGACGCTGACAGGGGTCATGGATGTTTATCACGGAAAAGTGAATGATGTGATTATCTGCGAGGATGAACGGGCGGAGGGGGTCTATTACACGGTGTTAAAGATTACCGACCACGCTGCGGCAAAGACGTTCCTCGCCATGCTCGAGGCGTATCCAAACAGGCGCGGCTGCGTGATCGACCTGTTTGGCTGCGGGGACGCGCTTCTTGTGGTGATGGGCTACGTGCGGGAGCGGTCGCTGACGCAGTTTTACCGTGCGGGCGTGCAGGACGCGGCGCGGGCGGAGGCGGTCGGGATGAATCTGGTGGCGGCGTGCATCGGAAGCGTCCTGCCGTACCCGCTTCTGGAGCTTGCGTTAAAGACGAGGCAGATCCATCTGCGGCAGGACGATCACGTGGATATCGGATACATCTTCGATCTGGAGCAGATGGACGTATCAAGCGGCGAGCGGGAGTGCGCGATCTGCTGCGCGAAGCTCGTGCGGGAGATTTTAGAGGTGTCGGTGAACAGGCGGAATGTGAGCCTGCAGCTTTTGAACAAAAAGATCCCGCTGCAAAGCTACGGGTCGTTCCGGGAGCTGTACCACGATTTGCAGCTGGCGATGGTAAAGCCCGGACGGCGCGGTATCATAAAGCGGCTGCGGGACTGGGGCGTGCGCAACGAGGAGGGAATCTTCCGTGTGCTGCTGTGGGTGTCCGTTATCCTGCTGCTTTTGGTGCTTGTCATGGTGCTCTCAAATGTGATCTTTGGCGATATCCCGTTTCTGCGGCTGTTTTTTAACAGCTTTAAGCAGATCGGGACCGAGTCGATGCTTCAGTAGGCGGCGAAATGAGACGGAATGTGGCAGGATCTGAGCTGTCACACATATGAGAGGATGGGTTTATGGGCAAAATAGTGGCGGTCTGTGTCGTGTTTGCAATCGTCTTTGCGGCGATGCTCGCGAGCCGTTCACAGGCATTGCAGCGGTTTGCGGTGCTGGAGCTTGTGCTGGCGCTGGCCGTGTCGGGAAGCGCATATCTGGGCTATGAGCAGGGCGAGCGCTTTGCCAGAAAGCAGTATCTGGATATGTACGGGCTGTACGCGGGGCGGCTGTCCGGGTATCTGGGCCAGCTCGAGGAGCACGGCGTACAGGCTGCGGGCGGAGAATTAGATACACTGCTTGTGCAGACGCTTCCGGTGGCGACGGTGGACGGGGAGGCGAGCAGCTATGTGGGCGCGGTGCTCCTTACGCGCACGGACGACGGGGGCTACCGCCAGTCGATGGCGTTTGGCGCGCACCGGACGTTGTACGCAGACAACCGCGAGCAGGCGCTTGCGCTTGTGAAAAAGAGCCTCGACAACCGGAAGGTGAGCCATACGGTGACAATGGATCACACGGGGCTGCTTGCGCTCGTGGACGAACAGCGGGTCGCGCCGCGTCTTGCGCTACTCGTGGAGGTGTCCCTTGCGCCCTTGGATCAGGGGATGCGGGAGCTCTACACCGATGCACTGCGGGGCGGGCTTTTGCTCTTTTTGTTCGGCTCGCTCCTTCTGGCGGCGATCATACGGCTGCAGGGGCGGGAGCTGCGGGGCATGATCCGCATGGTGACGCGGGTCGCGCAGGGGAAAGCCCCGTGGGAGGAAATGCGCGCGGGCAAGGGCTTTTTCGGGGAGAGCAACGAGATGCGTGCGCTGCGAAACAGCCTCTCCCAGCTCGTGAGCGACGGGCAGCGGGAGAGCTACATGAAATACCGAATGCTGCAGGCGTACTACCGCTTTGTGCCAAAGCACATCGAAAAGCTTCTGGACAAGCCGTCGATTCTGGACGTGGAGCAGAGGGATCACACGGGGATGAACGGCATCCTCGCGTTTGTGTCCGTGTCGCTTAGCGAGCGCCTCGAGGGGCAGGAGCTGATCGCGTGGCTGGATGAGAATTATCAGGTGATTATGGATGCGAAGCGCGAGGGGGAGGGCGTCTTTTTAAACGCAAGCCCTGACCTTACGGCGCTGTGCTTCCTGTTTGCGGGCAGGGCGGGGGAGGCGCTGCAGTTTGGCGTGGATGCGGTGACGCGCAGGGAGGACGTGCGCGTGAAGGGGCAGACGTTTGTGCTGCTGCACTTTGCGGGGCTTGTCTACGGCGTGACCGGGGACGAACGGCAGGCGTCGCCCTACGTGCTCTCACGGGAAATGCGGGTGCTTGAGGGCTACACCGGGCTGCTGCGGGGCATGGGCGTGCGCATGGCGGTGACGGACAGCGTTTACGAGCTGCTGGGGGAGGATGTCCCGGTGCGCTACATCGGCTTTATCGAGCGGGGGCGCTACTGCTTCAAGCTCTACGAGATCTTAGACGCCTACCCCGCGAAGGAGCGGCAGAGCAGGCTCGACACGAAGCAGGCATTTCAGGAGGCGATGAACCTGTTTTACCAGGACGACTTCTATCTCGCCCGCAGCCTGTTCACGGAGGTTTTGAAGGAAAACCCCACCGACGAGGTGGCAAAGCGCTATGTATTTCTCTGTGAGACGTGCTTGAACAGCGGCGCCGGGAGCGTTTCCTACGGGCTGTTCTGCGGGGATGGCCCGGCGGTTTAGGGCCGGAGTGTGGCGGCGCTTCGGCAGGGAGTAAGGCATGAACAAAAACAATCTGTTTACGGTGCTTTTCAGTACCATAAAGGCGAAGATAACGCCGCTTGTCACGCGGCTGAAATACTGGCTGAGCCCGACCTTCTGGCAGGCGCAGATCCTCACGCGCATCCGGGAGTTTCTCACGCGGGCCTTCGGCGTAAAGCCGCGGCACAAGCGGGACTATTACGGATTTCTCGGATGGCTCATAAGCAAAAGGCTCGCGCACGCGGTCGTGCTGGCGTCGGGACTGCTGGCGCTCTCGTATCTGGTCTTTGTCAATCCGGTGTTTCGCATGTCGGAGGGCATCGGAAGCGGGCAGAGGGTCTACGACTATGATGCCGTCCCGCTTCGGTTTGCCGAGGGTGATGTAAAGATCAGGAGCAGATCCGGCTATGTGGCCTATGAGGGTGCGGTGAAGGACGGCTGCGCAAGCGGAGCCGGAACGCTCTACGACAAGCGCGGCGCACTCGTCTACCGCGGCGATTTCGAGAAAAATAAGTACAATGGGGAAGGCACCCTCTACTATCCGAACGGGCAGGCGCAGTATGTGGGCGCGTTTGCGGACAATGCCTTTGAGGGGAGCGGGAAGCTCTACCGCGAGAGCGGGACGCTGGCCTATGAGGGCGCGTTTTCCGCCGGAAAAAAGGAGGGGACGGGGACGCTCTTTGACGCGGCGCAGACGCCGGTGTTCACCGGGAGCTTTCACGCGGACGAGCTCGTCTACCCGCAGCTTTTAGGCAAGAGCGCGGCGGAAATCGCGGAGCTCTACACCGGGGAAAAGGAACTGTATATGGGCGAGACACAGGCGGTGCAGCTGATGCCGGAGATCGACGCGTTTTTCGTGGCGGACACGGAGCAGGAGACGATCGAGGAGAGCGTCGTGGCGGAGCAGGTTTACGTGTGCAGGGACAGCTTTTTCTACGGCGAGAAAAACTGTACGACGATCGCACAGGTAAAGGCGGCGCTCGGCGAGCCGGTGTTTGAGGGCAACAGCTACGTCGTCTTTCCCGAGGCGGTCGGCATCGACTGGCTGCGGCGGCAGGGGCGCGAGACGGGCGTGGACGCAGCGCTTGTGGCGCAGCACCCGATGCGCGAGCTCTACGAGGTGACGGGCTTTGACCGGGACGCGCTCGTGTACCTGTACGTGTTCCAGAAGGACGAGACGAGCTACACGTTTGTGTGCGACGACCGGGACGGCGGATTTTTCATGTACTCCCTACA
>CAMTZV010000183.1 GCA_947086625.1 uncultured bacterium
TGAACGATCCTGCGCGCCTGCGGCGCCTCCACGCTCACCTGCGCCACCGTAAAGGACGCCGCCGCCCGCGAGGTCGCGGTCAAAAGCAGCATCACCGCCAACAAAAATGTAAACGCCTTTCCCAGCTTTCCCACGTTTTTTCCTCCTCATGCTAAGGTAGCGCCCGTTCGCTACCTATTCCTTGATCGCCCCAGCCGTAATCCCCTGCTCCAGATACTGCTGCCCCATCCCGAACACGAGCACCGGCGGCAGCAGCGCCACAAACGAGCAGCACAGTGCAAACCCCATCCTCTCGGCCCGCACCTCGGGCAGATAGAGCGAGAGCGGCAGCAGGCTTTTCGTCTGCAAAAAGACAAGCGGCTGCTCGATCATGCTAAAGCACTCCAGAAATTGCAGCACAAGCGCCGAGAGGATGCCCGACGCCCCGAGCGGAAGCCCGATCACAAAAAAGATCCGCAGCTCCCCCGCCCCGTCGATGCGCGCCGCCTCTAAAAAATCCTCGGGAATCCCGCAGAAAAAGCGGTACATCACAAACACGGAGAAGGTCGAAAACGCGCCCGGCAAAATGATCGACCAGAGCGAGTCCAGCAGCCCCAGCCGATCCAGCACCAGATATTCCGAGAGCATCGTCACCTGAAACGGCAGCATCATGAGCACAATGCAGAGCATGTAAAACACCTTCCTGCCCGGGACGGGATAGCGCGCCAGCCCCCACGCCGCGGGCAGGCCGAACAGAAACTGCCCGCCCAAAATCCCCCCAGTGATCGCCATCGTGTTCCAGAACATATGAAAAAATTCCGGAGAGTCAAAAAAGAGCCGCACCGCGTTGCGAAACGTCGGATAGAGCGGAAACAGCCGCCACACGGCAAAGCCGTCCGTGCGCAGGACAAACGGCCCGAGGTATTCGTTCAGCTCGCCGTTTCCCATCAGGCTGCCGCACGCCAGAAAGAAAAGCGGCGCGACTGTCAGCACCGCAAAGGCGGCGAGCACAAGGACAGCCAGCAGTTTTCCGGCCCTTTTTGCCATGTTCATGCTCCGCATTTAGCCTTCCTCCTCCCACGAGCGCTGCAAAATCCACACAAAGCCCCCGATGACGAGCGCGAGCAGCACGCTCCCCGCCGCCATCTTGTCGACCGAGAGGTCTAAAAACCAGTTGTTGAACAGGTGCTGCAATAAGTAAATATCCTCCTGCGGATAGTTGCCGCTCACCAGATACGCCTCACGGAACACCTTGAACGAATTTAAGAGCGAGAGCACGACGATCGTAAAGATCATCGGCTTCATGAGCGGCAGCGTGATCTTAAAAAAACACGCCGCACGCCCCGCCCCGTCGATCTGCGCCGCCTCGTAGACGCTTTCGGGCACACTCGCAAGCCCCGCCAGCCACAGGACGATCGTGTAGCCGAGATTCTTCCATATATAACTGAACACGAGCACCGCAAACGCCGCCCCGGTATTCATCCAGTCCACGGGCGCGATGCCCGCCAGCGCGAGCAGCCCGTTCACAAAGCCGTGCAGGTCAAACATGAGCCGCCACAACAGCACGACCGACGCTGCCGGGATTGCCATCGGCAGTAAAAACGCGCTCTTGCAGACGGTTTTCAGCTTGTTGCCAAGCCCGTTTACAAGCAGCGCCAGAAGCAGGGAGAACAACAGCAGAAGCGGCAGGCACACGAGCACAAAGCGCGCGGTATTTTTTGCCGCAAGCTGAAATGCCGTATTGCCAAACACCGTCCGATAATTGTCCGCCCCGCAGAAGCGCCCGCCGGACGCCTGCACAAACGAGCGGCGCACCACATCCCCAAACGGAATGAGGTAAAACACGGCGATCCCGGCGAAGCCCGGCAGCAGGAACAAAAGCCCTGCCGCCTTTCTGCGCCCGTTTCGATGGAAACCGGCCCTGCGCACCGCCGTTTTCTTTACACGCCGCTTCCTACTCGGAGACATACAGCCGAACCTTCTGCACGATCGCGCCGACGGCGTCCTCCAGCGATTTCTCACCGCGCAGGTAGCCGGCGCCCTCGCCGATCACAAGATCCATCACAACGCGGTCGTTCCAGATCGGCGTCTCGAGGCTTTCCAGCATTTCGGTCAGCGCCTGCTTCTGCTCCCCGCTCAGCTTCTTCACCTCATAGCCAAACTGAATCCCGTCCGGCCCGCTTCCGCCGATGCTGTACTCCTTGCCGTTTTCGCATTCGGCTGCATACGCCTTCCGGTTCACCGAAAAGCCGTACGTCATCTGCGCCTGGCCCTCCGCAGAGAGCGCCGCCCGCAGGAAATCCTTCGCAAGCTCGTTGTCCTTTGCCGCCTCCGTAAGCCCCATACACACCAGCGGCACGAACGTCTTTTGCCCCTCGCCGCAAAGCAGCTCGAAGCTTCCCGGCTTCGCATTCTCTATACCGTAGAGATCCTGCACGAAATGTACGCTGCTGAGTGTTCCGAGAGAGAGCTTTGCCCGGCCTATGATGCGCTCCGAGCTTCCCGTGTCGACCGTTCCGTAAAGCGTCTGATTCTGGTAAAGCCCCCATACGTCGCCATAGTATGAATGCGGCTCCCGCTCCTTCTCCTCGTAGCCGTCCAGCTCATAGAGCGTCTTTGCCGCCTCAAGCGTGCTCCTTAGCGCCTGCTCGTCGATTCCGGCCTCACTTTTCCACGACGCGCTGTAGACGTCATAAAGCGTATACAAAAGCATCTCCGCACACTGCGCGTAGAACACCGGCGCGTCCCCGTCCTTCAATGCCTTCACGGTCTCCGCGAGCTTCTCCGGCGCTCCGCCGACCTGCCCGATCCCATCGTCCTTCTCGGCCACCGTGCAGTAAAACCGCAGTGGAACCTGATATGCCGCGCCGTCCTTTTTGTAGGCGTCCGTAATATTTGTAAAAAGCCCGTCCGCGCTGTCCGCGTCTGCGACAATGTCTGCAATATCGCACAAAATGCCCTTTTCCATGTAGCTGTCCGCCGGAAGCCCGTCGAGCACGAGCACATCCGGGCCGTTGCCCGCCATGATCTGCGTGTTCAGCGTCTTGATCGCGTCCTCCGCCGTCACGCTGTCGTCCCCGGACATGCCGATCGTCTTTTTCACAAACACGTCCTGATTCTGCTTGCGGAACATGCTCACCGCCTGCTGCAAAATCTGGGAATCCTCGAGCGCATAGACGCTTAGCTGCTTTTCGGGCACAACCGGCGCGTCCTTGTCGTACGCGTAGCCGTAGCACCGCTCGTTGCCAAGCGAATCCACGGAAAATACAAGAAAGTGCTCGTCGTCAAAGCGCATCAGGTCACGAAACGCCGTGCTCGTATCCCCGACGCTCATCAGCTCCCCGTTTGCGAGCTGCTCCGTCGTGCTTCCTCCCTGCTTGTGATAAAAAATGCCGTCGTGGTTTACAAAATAAATTTCCTCCGTACTCTCGCCCATTGTGAGCATGACGCCAAAGATAGCACTGTCGTTTCCATTTACCATCACGCCGAGGGCGTCCGTGAGCACCGTATCCTCCGAAAGCAGCGTCCCATCGGCCGCATCCATCAGCCGCACGCCGCTCTTCGTCAGAAGCGCAACCGTATCCTTTAGCGGGATCACGCCGAACACGTCCGCCCCGAGAGATTGCGACACCTCGCTCACCGTGCCGCCCTCGGTGTCCACCTCGTAGATCCTCCCGTTCAGGTCAACGAGAAACAGTTTTCCGCCCGCATAGCCCGCCGAGACGATCATGTTCGTATCGTCATCCCCGGAGCCTCCCTCATACGCCGGCATGTTCGTAATCGCAAGCTTTTTCACAGAGCCGTCCGGCGCGGCAAGCCCGATATACGCCTCCGCATTCGACTGGAAATATCCGAGCAGCGCCGCGGAGCCGTCCGCCGGATTGACCGCCGCCTGCGAATAACTGCCGTCTCCGTAATCGACGGAAGCCTCCTCCCAGCTTTCGCCCTGATCCTTCGAGCATTCGCGGTAGAGCGAGGCGCGGTTTTCGTCGTAGCCCAGCATCACAATCGAGCCGTCGTCGCACATCCGCACGCCGATGAGGGTGCTCACTGCCTCCGGAAGCGCAAGCTCCGTCTCGATAAAACGCCCCTTTGCGTTTCCGGCTGCATCGCCGCCGTCTCCCGCCGCGTCTTTTGCGCCGCCCTCTGTGCCGTCCGCACCCGGGGCGTCCCCGTTTGCCGCCTCATCCTTGCCGCTGCACCCGGTCAGCCCCGTCACCGCCATGCAGGCGCACAGCAGAAGCGCCGCCAGTTTTTTTGGTTTTTTCATGTCATTGTACCTCCTTCTTACATCTCCCATCATAGCAAAACAACCTTAAAACTCTCTTTAAATCCCCCTTAAAATTTTCACAAACATTTAAAGGATTCTTAAAGAATTTTCTGCTACAATAAAGAAAGAATCTATAATAAGGAGCAACAACATGCGAATCCTGCTAATCGAAGACGACAAAAACCTGTGCGAGACGCTCCGCTTCCAGCTCGAACAGGAGCACCACGAAGTGACGACATGCGCCGACGGGCGCGACGGGCTGGACTTATTTTTGCAGGACGCCTTTGAACTCGTGCTGCTCGACCGGATGCTGCCGACGATGAACGGCCTGCTCGTTTTGCAAAAGGCGAGAAGCCGCGGCGTTTTAACCCCGGTCATCATGATTACGGCGCTCGGCGAGCTCTACGACCGCATCGAGGGGCTCGACTGCGGCGCGGACGACTACCTCGTCAAGCCGTTCGACTACGAGGAATTGTCGGCGCGCATCCGCTCGATCGGAAGGCGCAGTCACACATACGACGACAACAATCT
>CAMTZV010000184.1 GCA_947086625.1 uncultured bacterium
TTCCCTGATTTTCTGGTAGTGCTTATCAAGCAGCTTCGGCTCCTTCTCCGTAATGGAGCAAAGATAGAGGAAAAAGGCCCACTCCCTGCTCTCATCGGCGCTGCGGCTGCGGCGGTATTCGTCCAGAATCCACGCCGCCTCCTGCTTCTGGCGGTTCTGCAAATACGCGTAGGCACACCAGAGCGCATCCATGTCCGAATGCGCCCCCTGCTCCCGTCTTGCCCGCAAAAGCTCCGTCGTATCCTTTGCCCACTCGCCGAGCACCAGCTCCCCCGCGAGAAATTTCTCGTAAGCGCGCAAAAGCCGCAGATCCTCCAGCCGCTTTTTCCTCCGGTCGTCGCGCTCGAGATCCAGCACCGCGCCGGGCGATGCCGTGACCTCGAATGTCTCCTGCTGCAAATGGTTGAAAAACGTGAGACGCGCATAGTTATTCCCCGCGTGCATCCGTTCGGGATAGATCTGATAGCGAAAATCCATCCGTGTTCCGCTGAAATCATCGCTCGTGATCCGTTTTTTCTCGGGTGAGACAAAATCCGCGTCGCAGGAGACCTCAAGATCCACATAACCCCAATCGCTTAAGGATACGACAAGACTCTCCTCCACCGGCTCCGTGAGCTGTAGATGCTGCGCATGCGGAGCGGAAAGCGAGAAAAACACACGCGGCTTCTTCCTGCAGCCGACCAGAAACTCTTCGATGCCCGCCCGTGTCACGGGCTTTGTGCCGAGCAGCCGGTAAAAGAGCTGTTCGCCCGGCGTGCGCAGCAGCTTTTTAAACGCGGGCGCACCGAACACATGCACGCTCTCCCGCCAGCTTGCACGGTAGAGCCGGATGAAGTCCTCGATCCCCCCGATCCGTCCGATGGACGTCTCCGCATAGAGACGCTTGACGGCCACCGACCAGGACAGGTTGTACTCGCCGCCGCTGCTGATGATGAAAAAGTCCCCGGTCGCGACCTCGCCCTCCTGCATGTACTCCCCGTTGAATTCGTAGCGGATCCGGACGCTCTCCCCCTGAAACTGCGGATTTTTGATCTCCATGCGCAAATCCGTAGAACAGACAATGCCCCTGACAGGAAGATGATTGATGCTTCCGATCGTAAAACTGCCGCTGCTTTTCGTCCCCTCCACCAGCTCGATCATAACCTGCTCCGGTGTGAAGGAAAGCAGCGGCAGCGCTGTATGCACTTTTCCCTCTGCCAGTTCCTCGATTCTTCTGTACACGCTGATACCTGCTTTTATTAGTTGAATTTTATGGTAATTATGGTATACTATCGATTAACATTATACTATATTTAGTGTGTGATAGCAAACGTTTTGTAGGAGGCACTATGATAAAGCAAAAAGAGCACTTTCACGGAAGTGATTTGGAAAAAATTGAAAAAGTATACGGCATCCGCCGGGAGGACATTACCAGCTTCTCTGCCAACGTAAACCCGCTGGGCATCTCGCCCAAGCTGCGGGAAACGCTCTCCGCCCACATCGACGCGATCACCGCCTACCCTGACCGCGAGTACGCGTCGCTCAGGAGCTGTATCGCCGGCTACGTCGGCGCGGACATGGAAAACATCATCGTCGGCAACGGCTCCACCGAATTGATCTCGCTCATCATCCGCATCGAGCGCCCGAAAAAGGCGATGATTGTCGGCCCTACCTACTCGGAGTATGAGCGGGAGGTAAAGCTTGGCGGCGGCGCTGCAATCTACTACCCGCTGCGCGAGGCCGACGGCTTTCGGATGCAGACCGATGACTTCATCGGAAAGCTCAACGAGACGATCGACATGCTCATCGTCTGCAATCCGAACAACCCCACGAGCACCTGCATCGACAGCCGCCAGATTCGCCGCATTTTAGACGCCTGCAAGGAGCATGGCATCTTTGTGATGATCGACGAGACATACGTGGAGTTCGCCGGGGATGCAGACCGCGTGACCGCCGTCCCGCTTACCAAATATTACGACAACCTGATCATCCTGCGCGGCACAAGCAAGTTTTTCGCCGCACCGGGGCTGAGGCTTGGCTATGCAGTTACCGGCAGCCGCGACCTTTTAAAAAACCTCGTCACCCGCCAGAACCCGTGGAGCATCAGCTCGCTGGCCGCCATCGCCGGGGAGATCATGTTTACCGATCAGTCCTACGTTCAGCAGACACGTGCGCTCATCTCCTCCGAGCGTGCGCGCATCTACGACATGCTGAAAAATCATCCCGACTACAAGGTGTACGAGCCGTCCGCAAACTTTCTGCTCGTAAAGCTTCTGCGCGAAGATCAGACGAGCGAGGCGCTCTTTGAGAAAGCCATCCGCCGCGGCATGATGATCCGCGACTGCTCGACATTCCCGTTCCTCGACGACCGCTACATCCGCTTCTGCATCATGAGTCCCGAGATGAACGACCGGCTGATGGCGTGTATTTTAGAATAGGAGTATCCCGATGGAAAAAAGAAAATGGACGCCGGAGGAGGTCACACAGTGGCAAAACGCCCACCCCGGCAGCTTTTACAAAAATGAGGAAGACAAAAACCTGTTCGTGAAAAAACGCGGCAGCGCCGCATGGACGCTGAACCTCGCAAACCCGCTTGCGTGGGTGCTCATCGCGGGGCTCAACGCGCTTGTGGCGCTGGCGTTTGTCGTGTTATAGAGCGGACTGTTCTGACTCCGCTTCCTCCAGAGGGATTTTCTGCCACTCGTGATTTCGAATACAGAAGCAGTCCGCATACTGTGTGACAATCCCCTGGGAGATCGTCCTGCCTGAAAATAAGATTTTGCTGACGCCCTTTTCTTCCGGAATCAGACGCAGTATGACCTCGTCTGCCGAAAAAAGCCTGCAGGCGATCATCTCCTGTGTTTCACAGGAAAAAACCATCGCCAGCGTGCGATCCAGCCCTGCCACATGCGGGTTGTCCCTGAATTTGCACTGCACGAGCATCTCCGCCTCCTCCGGTCGCGAAAAGCTCCCGTAGCGGATGCTGTCCACATAAATGTCGCCCTTTTCATATGAGCCCACATCCATGACCCGCTCCGCCTGCGCAATCACAATTTCGTTGAGATCCGACGGTTTTCCCTGCGAAGATGCGGACAAAAGCATCGCCGCCATAAAGCCTGTTACAAGCACGGTGCTAAATTTTTTCATCATATAAAAACGCTTCCTGCCTGAAGCATTCTTGTGATTGTCCTTCTAGTCGCCAGCTCTATGCCTTGTTCTATGCCTTGTTCCATTCCTTTTTCAACATAATAATCGATCACCGAACACATATCTACCGCTTCTCCTCTCTCAACCATGAACCGCAATGTACGTTCGTACGCTTCCCTGTATCGGTTATCATTTGTAAACGCAGAAAACAAATCCATCAGCGCCTCCACATGAGTCAGCGTCTGCCGGTCCTGCGAAACCTCGGCCTGCCTGCCCAGCCGTTTGTTTTTGAAAAAGCGGGCCACCACTTTAAAATCACTCGTAAAACAGTCAATCACTGCATCGTCCAGAAAAGCGATGTCAAACACCCGAATCCGGTAATCCTCCACAAAAGGCTCCAGAAGCTTTTCTGCCCTGTCTTTCGCTGCCATGTGTCCCTTTCTTTTGTGGCGAAATTACATTAAAATTTAATTTCTTTTCCTTCCAGCCGCCACTGGCGCATCTCCGCTGACGCTGAGAGCAGCAGATCGGAGGAGGAATTGAGCGCGGTCTCAACCGAATCCTGCACCACGCCGATGATAAAGCCCACCGCTACGACCTGGAACGCGATCGTATCCGGAATGCCAAACAATGAGCATGCCAGCGGAATGAGCAGCAGCGAGCCGCCTGCCACGCCGGACGCGCCGCACGCGGAAAGCGCCGCGAGGATGCTGAGGATGATCGCGGACGGAAGACTGACGTCGATGCCCATCGTGGCCGCGGTCGCCATCGTCATAACCGTGATCGTGATCGCCGCGCCGTCCATGTTGATCGTCGCACCGAGCGGAATCGTCACGGAGTAGGTATCCTTGTCAAGCCCGAACTCCTCGCACGCTTTCATGTTGACCGGAATGTTTGCCGCGGAGCTGCGCGTAAAGAACGCGGTAATCGCACTCTTCTTCAGGCACTTGAAAATAAGCGGATACGGGTTCTTGCGGATGCACCAGAATACAAGGATCGGATTTGTCACAAAGTAGATGAAAAGCATACATCCGACCAGAAGCAGCAGCAGCTTTCCGTATGAGGTAAAAATGTCCAGCCCGTTTTGTGAAACGGTCGTAAACACCAGGCCAAAAATTCCAAACGGCGCAAGGTTTATGATCCACGTAACGACCTGCGAGAGCCCGTTTGAGATATCGCCGAGCACGCCCTTCGTCGCATCGCCGGCCGCCTTAAACGCAAGCCCGATTAAAACCGCCCATGCGAGAATGCCCACATAGTTTGCATCCGCAAGCGAGGAGATGGGGTTGGCAACCACGTTCATCAGAAGGTTTTTGAGCACCTCGACCACGCCCTGCGGAGCCGCCGTGTCCGTCACGGCGTCCACCAGCACCATCTGCACCGGGAAAATCTTACTCGCGATGACCGCGATGATCGCCGCGAGAAACGTGCTGAACATATACAAAATGATAACGGTACGGATGACGCCGCCGTGCGTGTTCGTCGCATTGCTCAGAGAGCTGATGACGAGGAAAAATACTAAAAGCGGCGCGATCGCTTTCAGCGCGCCGACAAAAATATCGCCCAGGATGCCGATCGCTGTCGCCTGCGGCGCGACAAGCCCTAAGATTGCTCCGATGATCAATCCAATCAGAATACGGACGACC
>CAMTZV010000185.1 GCA_947086625.1 uncultured bacterium
CAATGACATCGCACGTAAAAAATACGACCACCATGCAGATAAGCATGACGATACTTCCCCAGAATATCGAAATCAGAACGATCTCATCCGAGGATTTCATATCGCCGCTCGAAGAGCTCAAAGCCGCATCCTCATCCGCTGTTATGACAAAAATGTAGGAGCCGTCTTCCGTCACACTGTAAGCGGCATACTTCCGCGCTCCCTTGTAATTGTATTTAATGGAGGATGCCCCCTGTGGAATGCTCCCCCTTTGTATCGCTACGACCGTGGCCGTCACCGCCTCGTTTTCCACGGGCGTTCCGATCTTTTCAGCTGTCGGATGGTAGCACATCATGCCGTTTCGGTCTACAATGTAAGCGTAGGAGCCTTCCATGCCCATGATATCGAGTCCGCCTACCATCTCTTCCCAAAACTCTACGTCCGGCTGCAGTCCTTCCTCCACAAGATCCGCTATCCGGATATTCATTGTCTTTTGATAGGAATCCGCGATATCCTCCATATAGCAGATCACCATATCCTTAAACTGTTTCCTTGAAAGAGAACCGAAAATAACAATCTGCGTGACACTGACGGTCAGAATGGCCAACAGCGCTATGAATATAATTCTGACGCGAATCGACCGAAGCGCTGATATTCCCAGCTCATTCTTCCTGTTTTTACCCTCCGTACTGACATGCCTTTGTGTTGTTTTACCTTGTCCCATAGCCTTTCTCTCCTACGTTGTTTTAAGTATATTTCGTTTACCATGCTGCATATTCGCACCATAATGCGCGTTCTTAATATTAAGATATTTAAAATAGGTAGTAGATATTTGAATCAATATGGATAAAATAGAATAGCGCAAAGCCAATCATTTCTATTCTACCACTTTCATTTCGGAAGTCAAGGACTTTTTACAGAATTTTACAGACGCCGGATTTAAGCAATATCCGCCAGAGACTTGCAGAAAAGCTCCCCCGCCATCCGGCAGGGGAGCTTCCCTCTTCATTCCATCGATTCAAGCTCAATCATCCGCAGCGTTTCTACGCCTCTGTCACATGCTTGATGACCTTCTTCGGACACTTCTCGGCACACTTACCGCAGTGCACACACTTACCGTAATCGATACGCGCGATGTTGTCGATGACGGTAATCGCGCCGTGCTCGCACGTCTTCTCGCACAGGTGGCAGCCGATACAGCCCGCGCCGCAGGCGTCGATGACGGCCTTGCCCTTGTTCTTTGACATACAGCGAACCACATAATCCGCATCGTAGGGAATCAGCTCAATCAGGCTCTTCGGACAGGTAGCGACGCACTTGCCGCACGCCTTGCAGGCCTCCTTGTCAACCTTCGCAATACCGTCCACGATATGAATCGCGTCAAACGGACATGCCTTCACACAGGAGCCGTAGCCGAGACAGCCGTAGTTGCACGACTTCGGGCCTCCGTTCGGCACATAGGCCATCGCGGTACAGTCCATCAGTCCGGTATAAGCATAATCCGCCTTGCTCGCCTCGGTATTGCCGGAGCACTTCACAAATGCCACCATTCTGGTGCCGGTATCCGCCTCGATGCCCATGATCGCGCCGATCTGAGCGGCAACCGTGGAGCCGCCCACCGGACACTGTCCAACCGGGGCCTCACCCTTTGCGATCGCGGCGGCAAGTCCCGAGCAGCCCGCATAGCCGCAGCCGCCGCAGTTGTTTCCGGGCAGCACGCCAAGAATCGCCTCTTCTCTCTCGTCCACCTCAACCGCGAGCTTTTCACCGGCAACGCCAAGGAAGAATCCGATCAAAATGCCGACACAGCCGACGACCGCAGCGGCCACAATAATTGCTGTTATATTCATTTTCTTCTCCTTCCTAGATCATTCCTGAGAAGCCCATGAATGCAATCGACATGAGGGCCGCCGTGATCAGAACGATCGCGGTTCCCTGGAAAGGCTTCGGAATATCGTTATACTCAATTTTCTCGCGGACGCCGGCCCTGCGCACGATCGCGCTAAAAAAGCCAACCGCGGTCGCAAGACCGTTGACCACGCTCTCCAAAATGCCGTATTCCTTTGTCACGTTCGTCAAAGCAACGCCGAGCACCGCACAGTTTGTGGTGATGAGCGGCAGGTATACGCCGAGCGACTCGTAGAGGGGCGGCATCTGTTTTTTCAGAAACATCTCGACAAACTGCACGAGGCACGCGATCACCAGAATGTAGACGATCGTCTTTAAGTAGGTCAGATCAATCCCCATCTTCATCAGCGACTCGTTTGCGAGAATAAACTTATAGATCACTGCGGTTACAAAGGAGGATAAGGTAATAACGAAGATTACCGCACCGCCCATGCCCGCTGCCGTTTCGGTTTTCTTGGATACGCCGAGGAAAGGGCAGATGCCAAGGAACTGGCTTAAAACGACATTATTTACGATGGCAGAGCCAACTGCAATCAATAACAATTCTTTCATCCGTCTTATGCCTCCTTCCGATCCTTACATCCGTCAGCCTTCCCGCAGCTTGCACAGTCGCCGTCTAAGCATCCGGCAGGCTTTGCCAGAGGCTTGCCCTTCTCATCCATCTTCTTGCGGATGATGTTCATGCCCGCCACGAGAAATGCCAGCACGAGGAACGCGCCGGGCGCCATAACGAAAATCGTAATCGGTGTGAACCAGCTGAGCGAAAGGATCTGCGCGCCGAAAATCTGGCCCGCGCCGAGCAGCTCACGCACAAGGCCGATGCAGGTCAGTCCAAGCGTAAAGCCAAGGCCCATGCCGATCCCGTCGAAAATGGACGGCATGATCGGGTTTTTGGAAGCATAGCTCTCCGCACGGCCTAAAATAATACAGTTTACAACGATCAGCGGAATGTACACGCCAAGCGACGCGGACAGCGACGGAAAGTACGCCTTCATCATAAACTCCACAATCGTGACGAGCGACGCGACGATGACGATAAACGCCGGCACGCGCACGCCGTCCGGAATGATCTTTCGAAACGCGGAGATCAGAAGGTTTGACAAAATCAGCACGACGGTCGTGGAAAGCCCCATGCCAAGTCCGTTGATCGCGGACGAGGTAACGGCCAGCGTCGGACACATGCCGAGCATGAGCACAAACGTCGGATTCTCCTTGATAATACCGTTGTATAAACGCTCCATATTTTTATTCATTACTGTGCACCTCCTAATTCGGAACGGAAATAGGTGAGGGCCGCGTTCACGCCGTTCGCCATCGCACGGGAGCTGATGGTCGCGCCGGAGATGGCCTCGATCTCCTCGTCAGAGGCGGGCGCACTCTTTACGACATTGAAGGTGTCCACAAGCTTGCCCTGGAACTGTGAATAAAAGCTCTCCTCCTGAACCTTCATGCCAAGGCCGGGCGTCTCGGCGATGCTCGTAATCGAGTAGCCGTTGACGGTCCCGTCATTTTTGATGCCCACAGAGAAGGTGATCGTTGACTGGCTGGCATCCTTGGCAGTCACAGTGATGACATAGCCCAGGTCAGCGCCGGAGGAGTCCTTTGCTACCTGAATATCGTCGATGGCATCGGTATAGCCCGCGGCTACAACTGCCTCGGTGGCCGCATTCTTGTCAAAGCCCTCGAGCGCTTCAAAGGAATCCGCATCCGCAAACACCTCTTTATATGCCGCCTGCGCGGTCGCCGCCTCTGCCGCCGCAATGGGGGCCTTTGTGATATCATAGACAAGTCCTAACAGAAATCCGAGCACCAGTGTAAAAGCGGTAAGGATCGCGGCGTCATGTACGATTTTTTTCGTATTCATATTCAGTTGCCCTCCTTTTTTTCTTTTACCTGTCCAAACGCGCGGGGAATCGTCATCTTCTCGATCATCGGAACGAAAATGTTACTTAAAATGATCGCAAACGAAACGCCCTCCGCGTTCGCGCCGAAGCAGCGGAACAAGCCGGTTAAAATGCCGCAGCAAATGCCAAAAATGATTCTGCCGTTCGGCGTAATCGGACTGGTTACATAGTCGGTAGCCATAAAGAACGCACCGAGCATAATACCGCCGCTGCAAAGCTGTGCAACGATGTAGTTCATGTCAAAGCCATGCCCGCCGAAGATCAGCATAAACACGACAAACGTGATCAGGTAGCTCGCCGGGATCGCCAGCGTGATGACACCGAGCAAAATCAGGATGACCGCGCCGATCAGAATCGCGATCGCGCTCGTCTCGCCGATCGTTCCGGCCGTACGCCCAATCAGCGCGTCCATGTTGTTGATGACCTCGCCGTTTCTCATCGCCGCGAGCGGTGTCGCGCCGGTGTAGGTATCGGTCACAAAGTTGGTCATGTCCGCCGCAAACGCGATCAGCAAAAAGCATCTCGCACCGAGCGCCGGGTTCATGAAGTTCTGTCCCAGGCCGCCGAACATCATCTTTACGATTCCGATCGCAAAAACGCCGCCGAGCACCGCCTCCCACCACGGAAGCGTCACGGGCAGGTTCAGGGCCAGAAGGAGTCCGGTCACAACCGCACTCAGATCCTTAATCGTACTTTCTTTATGAATAATTTTCTCAAACACCCATTCCGTCGCGACACAGCTTGCGATCGTGAGAACGATCAGAAGCAGTGCCTTTGGCCCGAAGTTATAAATACCAAACAGGCTCGTGGGCAAAAGCGCCAGAATGACATACGCCATGATTCGGTTGGTAGAATCCTTCGCGCGCACATGGGGTGATGAGGAAACATGCAGCATATTATCATTTTCTTAACACCTCTTTTTCCTTTTATTTTTTACGACGGGCTGCAAGAATATCTTTTTTCATCGTCTTAATCGAC
>CAMTZV010000186.1 GCA_947086625.1 uncultured bacterium
CCAAAATAGAGCGCATCCATCGTCCCGCCGGAAACGGCCAGCGACAGCTTTAACATCCTGCGCTCCCTCCCGATATAGTACGCGCGCCTCGCACAAAGGTTTTTGTCCGCGAAAAGCGGCTTCTCGTTGCCGTTGCCGCACGGCTCTAACACGGACAGCTGCCGGATGAGCGTTTGTGTGATATAGGAGAGCGGCATCGGCACATCGATGCGTATTTTCTCCGTCAGATCCTCCGGCGTAAGCGACGCGCCCGCGTTGATCTGCGCCTCGAATTCCCGCACGTTTTTCTCCTCGAGCGAAAGCCCTGCCGCCATCGCATGGCCGCCGAACTTCAAAAACAGCCCGCCGATGCGGCTCAGCCCCTCATACATGTGATAAGCCGGAATGGAGCGGCCCGACCCCTTGACACACCCGTCCGCCTTTGTCAGCACAAACGACGGCCGGTAATAGCGCTCCCGCAGCCGCCCCGCGATAATGCCCGCCAGGCTCTCATGGCAGTCCTGCAGATAGACGACGAGCACCGGGCGTTTCCACAGCTCATGTTTCTCGACAAGCTCCACGGCCTGCGCCACACCCTTTGCCGTCAGATCCTTACGGCTTGTATTCAGCTCGATCAGCTCGTCTGCCAGTCTTGCCGCCTCCTCCAGCCGGCTCGTAAGAAGCAGCTCCAGCGCGCGCCTTGCGGTGTCCAGCCGCCCGCTTGCATTCATACACGGGCCCAGGACAAAGCCGATGTGGTACGCCCGCACCTGATCCGGCTCCAGACGGTTCTGCAGAATAAGCGCCCGCAGTCCGATGTTTTTTGTCTCATGCAGCTGCCGCAGGCCAAGCGCTACGATCGTGCGGTTTTCCCCTCGCAGCTCCATCACGTCTCCGACCGTGGCAAACGCGGCGCATTCCAGATACCTCTGCCAGCCGTCCTCCCTGCCAAGGAAACGCTGCAGCAGCCAAAGCACCTTCCACGCCACCACCGCGCCGCAGATGCCCTTCCACGGATAGGTACAGCCGGGCTGCTTCGGATCAACCAGCGCATCCGCGGGCGGCAAAAGCGGGACCGCCTGTCCGTCCTCCCAGCGCAGGGGCACCTCATGATGGTCCGTCACGATGACCGTCATGCCAAGCTCCTTCGCCAGAGTAATCTCTCCCGCCGCCGCAATGCCGTTGTCGCACGTTAAGATCGTATCGCAGTCCGCCTCGTAAGCCTCACGGATCAGTTTTTCGCTCAGGCCGTAGCCGTCGTTGATCCGATGCGGCAGCGTATAGTCCACAATCGCCCCGCAGTCCTTCAGCCCGTCATATAAGATATAGGTCGAAAAGATCCCGTCGATGTCGTAATCGCCGATGATTCGGATCTTTTTGCGCTCCGAGATCTTCCTGCTCAGAAGCTGTGCGGCCTCCTCTGCACCCTTTAAGCCCGACGGATCACATATGTCCGACAGGCGCGGCGTAAAATATGCCTGCAGAGCCTCCTCCCCGACGACATCCCGGTTCCGCACGATGCGCGCGATGACCGGATCCACGCCGTAAGCCGCCCCGATCCCGTTAAAATCTGCCGACTTCGCCAGCACGACCCATTTTTCTTTCCGTTTTCCTTCCATTTCTGTAATCCCCTTCCGTCATCCCCGCTCCGTACAAGCCGAACGCGAAGGCTCCCTCCTGCACGATCGGGCAGGATCGCTTTTCCTCTGCGCATAAAGAAGGAGCCGCATCCCCTGCGCGCTCCTTCTTTCTTCAATATATAATACGGTCGCGCCCGCCCTCCTTGCCCTGATAGAGCTTGTCGTCCGCAAGCTTGATGTTTTCATCCAGCGACCGCTTAAAATCGTATTCCGAAAGGCCAAACGTCATCGTCACGTGAAGCACCTGCTCCCCGTAGGGAATCTCAAGCTTATTGAGGTTGCGCTGGATGCCCGAGAGCGCCGTCCACGCCTCGTCGCCGTTCATATTTTCAAAGAGGAACAAAAACTCCTCTCCACCCCAGCGTGCCACCGCACCGATGCCGCGCGTCTTTTCGTCGAACAGCCGCGCCAGCCGCCGCAGTACCTCGTCGCCGCACTCGTGGCCGTAGGTATCGTTGACGCGTTTGAAAAAATCGATGTCCCCGATCGCCACCGACATAAAGAGCATCTCGCCCTTTTTGTACTTTTTCAGCTGCTTCTGCACATGCTCCAACATCCGAAAGCGATTCCACACCTTCGTCAGGGGATCGGTGGACGCCACATGCCGCAGCTCCTCGTTGTATTCCTGCAGGCGCACCTCCATCTGAAACGCGTCCTTCGTAAAATAGATGCCCGAGAAGAGCACCGTAGCATATTCCAACGCAAGGCTCAGCGTGTACAAACCGATCCTGACGCCGCTCTCAAACTGCGCCGGCGGCTCATTCCATGTGGAATACAAATACAATAGCACACGAACCGCATACAGGCCGGAGATAATCAGCGCCGGATGCCTGCGCGCCAGCAGAAGATCCACCAGTATAAGCGCAAGGATAAAATGATGCGAGCCCGCCGCCTCGCCGAACAGCACAAAGGAGAGGATCACCCACGCGACTGTGGACACATTGAAAAGCAGAAAGGTAATATGGAACAGATCACGGTAGGTACAGGCAAATACAGCTGCATTGAACACCAGAAACAAAAGCCCCAGCCCGATACCGTAACTGCACCCGATACGGATAGAGCCGATCGAGAGAAACAGCAGATACAGCATAAACGCCATACAGGAAACGCGCAGCACGACCGCTGTCTTAACCGGCTCATTTTTATTTTCAGGCTCCCTGAAAAGAAATGCCTTTGCTTTCGTAATTACCGACAATGCCTCTGCCCCCCCATCGAATTACACAATATAACCAAATGTATTTTATCACGTTTAAAGCCGTAATGCTATAGTTTTGGAAATATTTGTAACGATATTTCAAACCCGGAATACATTATAGCAATGACATTTGGGAGCTTTTTCATGAATCGATTACATGCGATGCAGGAAGCCGAGGACATCGGCGCCCTGCAAATAAATGTGACCTCCCGGCAGCAAAATACGCCGATCCCGGACGCGACGGTCACGCTCAGCTATACCGGGGAGCCGGATTCCACCCTGGAAGCGCTACGGACGGACGAATCCGGGCAGACCGAGAGCGTTGAGCTTGCGACACCGCCGCTGGAATACAGCCTGGACTCCGCCCAGGAAAACCAGCCCTTCTCCCTCTACACGATACAGGTGCGCGCTGAGGGCTACCAGCCTTTAAACATTTCCGGCATTGAGGTTTTACCGACGGTAAAGGCCATCCAGAACGCCGCACTCACGCCGATCGACTATACCGGGGTGACCCGCGGAGATATCGATATTCCCGTCAACACCCTGTTTGGGGACTATCCGCCCAAGATCGAGGAGGATGAGATCAAGCCGCTCGAGGAGAGCGGGGAGATCGTTTTAAGCCGCGTCGTGATTCCCGAGTACGTCGTCGTACACGACGGGCCGCCGACCGATTCCCGCGCCGGCAACTACTACGTGCGCTACCGCGACTACATTAAAAACGTGGCGTCCAGCGAGATCTACGCTACATGGCCCGACGCCAGCATCCGGGCAAACGTACTGGCAATCATGTCGTTCACGCTCAACCGCGTCTTCACGGAGTGGTATCGCAACCAGGGCTACAATTTCACGATTACCTCCTCCACCGCCTATGACCAGAAATGGTCCTATGGGCGCACGATCTACAACACGATCTCACGGGTCGTCGACGAGATGTTTGAAAACTATCTCTCCCGCCCGAATGTGACGCAGCCGATCCTCACCCAGTACTGCGACGGCAGAAACGTCTCCTGCCCGAACTGGCTGTCACAGTGGGGCTCCAAATACCTCGGCGACCAGGGCTATTCCGCCATCCAAATCCTGCGCAACTACTACGGCAGCAGCATTTACATCAACTCGGCGGATGAGATCTCGGGCATCCCGTCCTCGTGGCCGGGCTACGACTTAAGCGTCGGCGCCAGCGGCTCAAAGGTGCGCCAGATGCAGCAGCAGCTGAACCGCATCCACCAGAACTATCCGGCGATCCCCGCCGTCACCGCAGATGGCGTGTTCGGAAACGCCACAAAAAATGCGGTGCAGAAGTTCCAGTCTGTGTTCGGCCTGCCTGCCACCGGCGTCGTGGATTATCCCACGTGGTATAAAATATCCGAGATCTATGTGGCCGTCAGCCGCATCGCGGAGCTGAACTGAATGCGCATATGATCGGGCAGGGACGCGTTTCCCTGCCCGCCGCGCGGGGCTGATGAAATCATGCTTGTCCAGTTCAACGCGCCATTCGCAAAGGCAGCTACGCTGCTTTCCCGCTGCTCACGCAGCTAACTTTGCTCATAAAACGGCGCTCACCTCATCGCACGAACGATGTGCTCATTCATGCAAGCATGATTCGCACACCTCTCGTGCGATGGCTGAACTGGATGCGCATAAAAAACAGAGCGTCTGGTATTTTCAACAGACACTCTGTTTTATTTTTTATAAAATCCGTCCGCCCGCAAAGCCGGGCACACGCTGCGCTACTCGCCGAGGATCTTCTTGATAGCCTCCAGAACACGGTCTGCCTGAAAGGGCTTTACAATGAAATCCTTTGCACCGCTCTGGATCGCCTCGATAACCATCGCCTGCTGTCCCATTGCAGAGCACATCACAACGTTTGCGCTCGAATCCGCCGCCTTGATCTGCTTTAAGCTCTGGATACCATCACAGTTGGGCATGGTAATATCCA
>CAMTZV010000187.1 GCA_947086625.1 uncultured bacterium
AAAAGGCGGAAGCGGTTTTGTGCGCAGGAGGCGGCGCAGGCGCGGGACGGTGAATGCGCAGGGCGAGGCAGGGAGACGCGCGCCGGTGCGGGCGCAGGACGAAAAAAGGAGGCAGAGAGGGGCGGCAGAGGACCGGGCCCATGTGTCTGGATTTTTCCGTGCGGTGCCCTGCTCCTGGCGTTTTTGTGCCGCGCGCCGCAGAGGGGCTTTGAGGTGAGCTTTCTCGATGTGGGGCAGGGCGACGGCTCGTTTATCCGCACGTCGGAGGGCGTGACGTGCTTCGTGGACGGCGGGAGCACGGATGTCTCCGGCGTCGGCACGTACCGCATCCTGCCGTTTTTGAAGTCGAAGGGCGTGAGGAAGGTCGATTACTGGCTGCTCTCGCATCTGGACGAGGACCATGTGCGGGGGTTTTACGAGGTGCTCGCGGCGGGCTATCCGGTCGGTGCGGTGGTCGCCGCACAGTACGGCGTGCGCGACGAGGCGTGGGAGCGTCTGACGGATACGCTGGCAGCGTGCGGCGTGCCGCTGCTGCCGGTGTGCGCCGGAGATGTTATGCAGCTGCAAAATTCCCGGGAAGCGGGCGGCAGGGACGGCGTGGAGCCACGCGCGGCGGACAGGGCAAATATGCGGGGAACGGAGTGTGCCTGCATCTCGTTTCTCGCGCCGGGTGATCATCAGGCCGGGACGGATGACCGGAATGCGGCGAGTCTTGTCTTCCTGTTTGAGGAGCCTGGCTTTCGCGCCCTGTGGACGGGGGATATCGGGGCGGACGAGGAGGCGCGGCTGCTCGCAGGGGCGGAGCGCTTTGATACGCTGTCCTTTGGCACCGGTCCGCTTCCGGCGGTCGACGTGTACAAGGCGGCGCACCACGGCTCGGACGGCTCGAACTCGGCCGAATTTCTGCGGGCGGCGGCCCCGCGCCTCTCGGTTGTCTCCTGCGCGGCGAAAAACCGTTACGGGCATCCGGGAGCGGCGGCCATGGCGCGGATACGCGCGGCAGGCGGGCGCGTGCTCTGCACGATGGACTGCGGCCAGGTGAAGATCACGAAGCGGGGCGGGAAATTTTCTGTAAAAACCGCGCAGCATTTCTGAACCTTCTTCCGGCTTGTTACAATGTATGAGTGAAGGGCAATCCTATAGGAAAAGAAATGATGACAGCTCAGCCCGGGCTGACGGGAGGTGTCCGCGGGCTGCGGACATAAGGAGAAGCAACGATGACGGTTTTTGAGCTTGAGGCGTGCATCAAAGAGCACGGGACGGCAATTTATTCGTTTTGCCTGCACCTGGCGGGAATGCGGGAGCGGGCAGACGAGCTTTATCAGGATACATTTCTTGTGGCGATGGAGCATATCGGGCAGATGCGGGCGGACGAAAATCCGAAGAGCTACCTGCTGTCGGTGGCGGTGCGCCTGTGGAAAAACAGGCGGCGCAAGGCTGCATGGCGCAGCCGCATCGCGCCGGAGCAGCCGCTCGATGCGCCGCAAGGCGAGGTGCTGCTACAGCAGGGAACGCCGGCGGACTTTGTCGAGGCGGAGGTTTTGCAGGAGGAGCGGCGCCGGCAGGTACGGCGCGCCGTCGCCGGGCTGCCGGAGAAATACCGGATGGTCGTGCTCTTGTTTTACATGGAGGAACAGCCTTTAGAGGCGTGCGCAAGGATTCTGCGCATCCCCACAGGCACCGTGAAGAGCAGGCTGCATCAGGCGCGAAAGCTGTTGAAGGAAGAACTGGAGGTTTTGCTGTATGAATAAAAGATTAGACGGATTACTGGCAGATGCCCTTACTCCAGACGTTCGGCCGAGTCAGGCGCTGAACGAACAGATTCTGCGAAATGTGAAGGAGGAAGTGCAGATGAGAGAGAAGAGATGGAATACGAGGCGGGCGGCTGCGGCCGCGGCGATTGCGGCGGGCGTGCTCGTGCTTGGCGGGGGAACGACGTATGCGGCGTGGCGGTATTTAAGCCCGCAGGAGGCGGCGCACGAGCTGAGCAACGGAACGCTTGCGGACGCCTTTGAAGGGGAGGATGCCGTGATCGTGAACGAAGCGCAGACGTACGGCGATTACCGGGTGACCTTTATCGGCATCGTCTCGGGCAGGTCGCTGACGGACTTTGAGACGCGCTCCGGCGGCGAGGTGTTAGACGACCGCAGCTACTGGCTCATGGCGATCGAGCACGCGGACGGGACGCCGATGGCGGATGCATCCGCGGACGGCTACGAAAGCTTTCTGGCGAGCCCCTTTGTCCAGGGGTTAGACCCGCGCATGTACAATATCTACAGCTTCAGCGGCGGCTACTCGGAGTTTGTGAAGGACGGCGTGCGCTACCGCATGGGCGAGTGCGACAATCTGGAGCTCTTTGCAGACCGCGAGGTCTACCTCGGGCTGACCGACGATGACAGCACACGTTCGATCGAGCTTGGCTATATCGTCGATGAGGCGACCGGAAAGATCACGCGAAACGAGGCCTACGAGGGAACAAACGCGCTCTTTCAGCTGCCGCTTGACCCCGCAAAGGCAGACCCCGCAAAGGCGCAGGCGTATGTGGATTCGCTTCTTCGTTCGTCCGGGGAGGATGATGAAGATCTGAAAGACCTGCCCGAGAGCCAGCGAAAGGAGATTGAGGAGGGCAAAAAGGAGATGGAAAAGGCTGGCGCGTTTATCGAGTCGCTGACTGCAGAAAATATCGATAAGCTGTGTACGAAGGTGCCCGGAACGGAGCAGGAGATTCAGGTAGACCCGGATTCAGACTGGGTGGAATACCGCACGGCGAACAGCGAGTCGAGCGGCGGTATGCAGATGGATCTGTTTCAAGAGATTTTCCCGGACAATACGCCGAGGATCCATGTGGATGGCTACGGCCTTTCGGAAGGTGAGGATGCAGAGACTGTGCAGATTACGGTGCTGCGCATGTATGAGGACGGCCGTATCACGATTGCGGAGTATACGGCGAAAAACCGGTAGGAAGCTGCGTTCGGACAGGACGCCGACGCAGCGTAAAAGGGAGGGCTGCGCATTGCGGCCCTCTCTTTGTATCGTTATGTTTCTCCCCGTAGAAGATCGGCGAGGGTGATGCCGTAAAAGAAGTCGTGTACGAGCCGGTCAAACCTCGTCCACATCGGCAGCGTGCGGCAGCCCTCCCTGCGCGGGCAGTCCGCGGCACCCGGCAGCAGACAGCTCACGGGGGCGAGCGAGCCCTCCGAAAGCTCCAGGATCTCCCCGAGCGTATAGTCCTCCGGGGGCCGGGTGAGCATGTAGCCGCCGCCCTTGCCGCGCACGCCCTTTAAAAAATGCTCCTTTACGAGGTTTTTTAATATGATCTCGAGATATTTTTCCGAGATTTCCTGGCGGGCGGCGATCTCCTTGAGTGGCGTGTAGGTGTTTTCCGGCTGTTCGGCGAGATCGAGCATGACCCGCAGCGCATAGCGTCCCTTCGTTGAAATCATGTTTTTTCCTCCCTCCGGTTCGCGCCGCAGTCCGTCCGCGCCGCGGCTTTTGCATTTATTCTAGCGGAAGCGGAAGCGGGATTCAACTGTTTTTGTAAAATACCGCGCAAAGTGAACCAGATCGGTTATTTTTCACGTCTCAGGGACGTGCGTTCCGTGAATAGTAACCCGAATCGAAAAAAATCTTGAAATATGCTGTCGTATATAGTATCATAATCACTATATGGGCGCGAAAAATATCTAGTTGCCGCCGAGACAGACATCGAAGGAGGATCATTTATATGATTTCAGCAGGAGATTTTCGCAATGGCGTGACCATCGAATTAGAGGGAAACATTTTCCAGATCATTGAGTTTCAGCATGTAAAGCCCGGCAAGGGCGCGGCGTTTGTCCGTACCAAATTAAAGAATATCAAGAGCGGCGGTGTGGTTGAGAAAACCTTCCGTCCGACCGAGAAGTGCCCGACTGCGCGCATCGACCGCAAGGATATGCAGTATCTGTACGCGGATGGCGACCTGTTCTATTTTATGGATGTGGAAACCTACGATCAGATCGCGCTGGATGCTGCGTCCATCGGGGATGCGTTAAAGTTCGTGAAGGAAAACGAGATGGTGAAAATGTGCTCGCACAACGGAAATGTGTTTGCGGTGGAGCCGCCGCTGTTTGTGGAGCTTGAGATTACCGAGACAGAGCCGGGATTTAAAGGGGATACCGCGACCGGCGCGTCAAAGCCCGCGACGGTGGAGACCGGCGCGACCGTTTCCGTACCGTTATTCGTCAATCAGGGCGACGTGATCAAGATCGATACGAGAACGGGCGAGTATCTCTCAAGAGTATAGGGCGAAGCGAAGCGGGCCGGGGGCAGCCTGTGTCTGGCTGTATGGCGCCCGGACGGTTATTGCTTTTTCAGGCGGCAGGCTTTATGGCAGCTCTGCCGTCTTTTCCTGTTGGGCGAGGTTGAGCAAAGGGGTGATGGGATGCATGGAAACAGAAGGATCATCAGGGATGTAGCGGACAGCGTCGCGGTATTTTTAGCGGCGGTGCTGCTGTTTATCGGCGCGATCGCGCTGATTTCCGTGTTCAGCGGAGAGATCATGCGGTGTTTCGGCTTTACATACAATTCGGTGAAAAGCGTTATGATCTTTTTTGTAGTGGGCGCGCTCGTCTCATGGCCGATCAATCTGACGGCGGAGGCAATCCCGAAGGTGCTCTGCTACGACAAGAAGGTCATCACAAAATGGCAGGCGCTCGTCATGTATATCCTGCTGGCGACGTTTGCCTCGGCGGTCGGGCTTTCCGTT
>CAMTZV010000188.1 GCA_947086625.1 uncultured bacterium
GTCGATTTTTTCCACACCGAAGCTTCCCTGGTGGAATGCCGCGCGGCGGACTGATTTTTTTCGCTCGAGCGCCCCCGCCAGCTCCCGGAGATTTTGCGCCGGAGACATGCCTTCATCGTAGCGGTTCGTTTTTGCGAACACCTCAATCCCCGGGTAGTCCGCCCGGATTTTTCCCGTGATCTTCCTCGTAAAGCGCACCGCCTGTTCCAGTGTCAGAAACTCCAGCACGGTATGTCCGCCGCCGGAATAGACGAAATTTTTCCGATCGTCAAACAGGCCCGTCCCCTCCGCTGCCTCCCGCAGATAATCCCTTCCCATAATATGGGCGATCACCGCGGAATTGACAATATTATCTCTCAGCCTGTTGCTCTGAAAAATATACGCCTGCTTTTGCGATACCTCCATGATCGTCAGATACCGTTCGCTCATCCTTCTCTCCTTTTCAAACCGCTCCGCCATCTTCCCACTACGGTTTGTCCCGTGGCTTTTGCCGCGTTCCCTCACACCACGCTGTACCTCCCGAACCCGAAGCTGGTATTTTTTCCGATGTGCGTCAGCTCCCCGGCTAAGAGGAGCGGCAGCATATCGTCCCTTATCGCGTCAAGCTGCGCGAAGCCCTTGAGCCCTCTCAGGACAACCGTCCGCTCCTGTGTGGAGGAATAGCGCCGGATGCCGGTAAGGCGCGCCCGCTGCTCCACGATGCGCGGAAGCCACCGGACATTTCCCGCCTCCGATGCATAAACCGTGCCCTCGATTCCCTCGAAGCATTCCAGCATGTAGATTCTGCGGAGAACGGCATTCCATACCGCCTCCATCTCGAACTCCTCCAGAAACGTCCCGTCCCGCTTCAGCGTCACGGGCGTATGGAACACAAGCCGGTTCTGCATCCCGCTCTTTTTCAGCCGTCCGATGCGGTAGTCCACATATTCGTCAAGCGTCTGCACGATATAGCGCTTCATATAAACCGCCCCGTCCAACAGCAGCGGTTCGTTGCGCGAATTTGTCACCGACACGATCTGAAACCTTGCATGCTCCTTTCCGATCCCCGCGTTTCCCGCCGCAAAAAAAGCCTGCATATACTGATTGAAATATGCGATGGTCTTCCCAAAGAGAACGAGCGCAAACTGCAGTGCATCACCGCCGCAAAACTCCTCCTCGCGGTTTTCGCACTCGAGCAGATAACCCACACTGTCGCTCGTCGTTACAAAGCGCGGCGTGATTTCGGACTTCGTATACATCGTCCTTCGCACGATGCAGTCCGCCTCAAAATCACACGTGTCACAGTGCCGGTCGCGCACACAATTCGCACGCATCAGCATCTCGCCCATCGCTCCCCGCAGGGCCGATACCTTGTCGGCGGGAAGTCTCGTATCCGCAAGCATCACCGCCGTAAAATGAAGCCTGACATATCGGATGTTCAGGCAGTCCCGCAGCCCTTTGTCCATCCGTCTTCCTCTTTTTCCATGCGTTTTACCGGAATGCCGGGACCTCTCGTGTACATTCTGGAAAGCCTGCGGTATCCGCCTTTGAGGCCCTGCGCCGCGTCATTCTTCCCTCCGGAAATCAGATCCAGTATTTCCCGCTCGACAAGCTCCCACGCCTCCTTCTCTTCATCCGGAAGCTTTTTCCGCTTATCCTGAAAGACATCCTTCATTTTCCCGTCGATGCCGTATTCCATGAACAGTCCCGCGGCATTTGTCCACTCCAGTATCTCATTGTAGACGGTCAGGTCGATCACCGGCGCATACTTTACGCCGTCCTGTGCCCCTGCCGCTTCGTATGCGCCATAATAGATGCCGCGCAGCGTACAGCCCTTCATCAGCTTTGCGTAATTTACGGCTGTCATCACAAGCATCGGTATCGAGCGGAAGCCATGTGTGACGTCAAATATAATCTCATCGCCCTCGCCGATGGAGCGGAAGATCTGATCGAACACGGACCAGATTTCCCGCTCCGTGCCCGCATTTGAAATACCAACCTCCCGTACCCTGCCGCAAAGCTGCGGATAATTTTCCCGCAAAACCGTCCTCATTCCCTTTTTCATGTGGTTTTCCCGGATCTCCTGCTTCCTTCCGGAGATCCACCGCCCCAAAGACGCGAGATCCCCGCTGCCGTAGGGCCGGTCCTCCCAGTTTCTTTTTCTGGCGCCATCCGTCAGAAAAATCGTTATCTTTCCGTCGT
Organism: uncultured bacterium; assembly: GCA_947086625.1. Lineage (GTDB taxonomy): Bacteria > Bacillota > Clostridia > Lachnospirales > Lachnospiraceae > W0P33-017. Next base: position 2,182 of record CAMTZV010000188.1, read on the forward strand.
CCTTTAGCTGCTCCAGAAACCGGTCGATGATTGCAAGCTGAATAAACTCCTGCTCACCGGAGCATATGCCCTCCTCCCCAAAGCGGTAGACGACCGGCTCATACAGCCCGGTGCCCAGAACCGAAAAAAAATGTACACTCATATATAGCCCTCCATTTTATACGTCCCTGACCAGCCTGTATCCCATCTTTCTGATCAGCTTTATGCTCTCGAGCGCCGTTCTGCGGTCATACTCCTTTTCCTCCTCCGGCAGCTCGCCGTAGGGAACGAGTAAGGGCGTCGTTTTCTTCCGGCCATCCCTGATTTCTCCGTAAGTCCAGCCCTCCGCAATCCGGCCGGCCGCCCAGATGTCATGCACATGCTCCGCCAGCTCTTCGGTCAGCTCCATCAATTCCTCCGGCAATTCGATATCGTCTGTGATAAGTGGTGTTGGATGATACATCTTTGCGCCTCCCTGTCATTTATGATTGCAATCCGGTTCGCCCAAAGCCCCAAGGCTTTTCAGATTTCCGGCGATCCGGGCCGCATCCGCCTCATAGCATTTTGGGTTTTCCGCTGCCATGCGCCGGTATATTTCCCATGCTTCCCGGCACAATGTCTCTGCCTCTTCCTTTTGGCCCATTTTGCTTAGCAATACCGCCAGATTATTTTTGGCCAGAGCCTCATCCGGCCCGTATTTTTCCGGATTCTCCTCTGCAAGGCGGCGGTATATCTGCAATGCCTCGCGGTACATTTCCTCCGCTTCTTTCCTCTGGTTCATTTTTTCCAGCAAAAGCGCCAGCCTGTGGCTGGTTTCAGCCACGTCCGATTCGTACACCGCCGGCTTTTCCCGCGCCAGGCTGCGGTGTATCTTCAGCACCTCCCGCTGCAGCTTGGCCGGATCCTGAAAATCGCTGCTTTTCTGAAAAAGCCCGAACATAAGGTTCACCAGATCTTCCTTCTCCTCATACGGCACCTCCCGGGACGCCCGGCCATCTGCGGCGCCCGGCCCGGCGAACAGCTCCCGCTGCATCAGATCATAAAAGAAATCCGCCCGGATCGTATCCAGATCCGAAAACGTATCGGGAAAATGCCCCACCCGCCTTTCTAAGCGCTCCTTAAAATCCGTTACGCTCCGATCCGGATAATGACCCTCCGGCAGCTTTTTAAAATAAGTATAAATCTTCGGGGCCCCGCTCTTTTGAAACTGCTCCAGCGCCACTTCAAATTCCTCGATCGTATAGCAGCCGAGCTTTTTTCCGATAATCATGAAAAAATAATCGCTGCCCCGGATCATCTGATTGTATTCGTTCTGTTTCCGCTCCTTCGCCAAAGCCCTGCTCGACCGCTCACACGTTTCCACATCGATTTGAAAACCCGCTTTCACACCCTCCCGGTTGAGCGACTCGAAAACACTCGTCAGCTCATAGCGCTCATTTTCAAACTCCTCGATCGATGAGGCCAGAAAAACCTTTATCGTCCGCAACGTCTTTTCCCCTTTCAATTTGTGATGCTGTTATCATACGCCCCCCGCGGCCCGCCGTTTGCAGGGGGGGGTAAAAATGAAAATTTCAGGCTCTATTCACTTTTGTAGCTTCCGTCCAGAATTTTCTGCAGGGTCTCGTCAATATGCTCGATTTCGTCCTCCTTCCAGATCGTCACCACCTTCCCCTCCATCATCCCGCCGCGCGCGATCTGCATCCGGTTATTTTCCACACGCGGATTATTTGCATATTGGATGCTCCTGTCTCCCGTGTCGGTAATGAGGACCGGTATCGGGTTGATTCCAAACTGCATGGTCAGCTCCGCCAGCTTATAATAATAATTCGCGTCAATGTTCCGCTGTGCCTTGCACTCGATAAAAACTGTCCGAAAGCCGCAGGTCAGAAGGCAGTCCCACTCATTTTTCACACCGTCCGAGCCTTCCCAGTTCACCTCATAGCCGCTCACAATGTCATCAAACCTGCCGGCGCCCTTCAGCTTATGGTAAACGTATACCTCCAGAAGCCTGCCCTCCGTCGTCAAAAGCTCCTTGATTTCCCGTGTGGCATAAACAAAGCTTGCCGCGCTGCCTTTCAGCTCCAGATCAATCACATAGCCCATATCCCGCAGGGCACACAGCATTTTCTGCAAATCATCCCCGTTCACACCGAACCGATCCGTCACAAGCGCTGCGTCCTTCACGGCCAGGCTGTCAAACCGCACGGACACTTCATTCCGTTTCGTGCCAAAGCTGATCGTATCCGGCTGCATCAATGCATAGCTGTTCTGAAAAAGCCCGTCATAAGCGCCCCGGTTCCCGTATTTATCCAGAATGGTTACACGGAACGAATTGGTTGTATACTCCTCCAGCCTGCTCCCCGGCTCTGCGATTCCGTTCTCCTTCAGCTCCTTTAAAATGAGGGATACCGCTTTCGCGCAGGCAGACGGAACGATATAGACGTATTCCTTCACGGCTTCCTCGCTCCCCGGCTTTCGGAACAGGGCAATTTCACCGTGGTCATCCGAATACTTTTCCAGAATACTGCACAGCGCTTTCCACACACTGCTCTTATTGTCCCTGCTGCCTTCGTT
>CAMTZV010000189.1 GCA_947086625.1 uncultured bacterium
CGAAAATACAGGCGGCCCTCACCTGTGGCATAGAGTGTATCGTCATCCGCAGGCCGAAGGAGCGCGGGCTTACCTTTGCACAGGTGTGCGGGCAGCTTGGCCTCGCAGGTGAAGACGGTGCGGACGAAAAAAAGGAGGCGCTCCTCGTGGGCATCGGCATCGGCACGCCCGATGGGCTGACGGGGGAGGCGCGTGCGGCGCTGGGGAGCGTTTCGGTCATTTTCGGCGCGAAGCGGATGCTCGCGGCGCTTGCGGATTTGCCCGGGGAAAAGGTCTGTCTCTATGAGGGGGAGAAAATCATAGCCTGGCTGCGGGAGCATCCGCGCGTGCACCGCGCAGCTGTGGCGCTCTCGGGCGATGTGGGCTTTTACAGCGGCGCGGCAGGGCTGGACGGGCTTCTGGCGGCGGAGGGCTTTGCGGTGCGACGGGTCTGCGGCGTCTCGTCGCTGAACTACTTTGCGGCGCGCCTGGGTGTTCCGTGGCAGGATGTGAAGCTGTGCAGCGCTCACGGGAGGGATGCGTCGCTTCCCACGCAGATCCTTCGCAACCGGCGGGTGTTTTCACTTTTTAACGACGGAGCACAGCTCACCGGGCTGGCGAGAAATTTGCCGGATGAGCATCTGAAGCGTGTGCGGCTCTTTGCCGGCTTTGACCTCGGCTATGAGACGGAGGAGATCTGGCAGGGCACGCTTTTGGAGTTTGCCGCAAGAAAGCCGAAAAAGGGGCTGTGCGTGGCGCTCTTTGAAAACGAGAGGGCAGACGTGACGGTGACGGGGTGCTTGAGGGATGCGGCGTTTCTGCGGGGGGAGGTGCCCCTCACAAAGGAGGAGATCCGCGCGGTGGCGCTGGCAAAGCTGCGGCTGACGGCGGACGCGGTCTGCTACGATATCGGCGCTGGCACCGGCGGCATGACGATGGATATCGCGCGCTATGTGACGCAGGGGCGGGTGATCGCCTTTGAGAAAAAACCCGTGGCGTGCGAGCTGATCTGGGAGAACGGCAGGCGCTTTCTCGGCGGACAGCTGACGCTGGCGGAGGGCAGCGCACCGGAGGTGCTCTCGGACTACGAGCCGCCGAGCCATGCGTTTATCGGGGGCAGCGGCGGAAGGCTGCGGGAGATTTTGGAGGTGCTTCTGCGCAAAAACCCGGCGGTGCGCGTTGTGCTGGATGCGGTCACGCTTGAAACGCTCTGCGAGGCGGCGGCGCTCTTAAAAGCGCTTCCGGTGACGGATGTGGAGATTGTCTCGGTCACGGCGGCAAAGGCGAAGCAGGCGGGCTCATACCATTTGATGGAGGGCATGAACCCGGTGTATATCATTTCTTTTAACGGTAACGGAAAAGCGGATGCGTCCTGAAAGATGCCGGCAGGCGGGGCGCGGATGCACTACAGCCCGGGGAGGCAGGATGGCAGGAGAGATAAAAACGCCGCGGCTCATGCTGGCGGCGCCGCGCAGCGGCAGCGGAAAGACGACGATTGTGATGGGGCTGCTTGCAGCGCTTCGCAGAAGGGGGGAGCGCCCCTTTGCTTTTAAGTGCGGGCCGGATTACATCGATCCGATGTTTCATTCGCGCATCATCGGCACGCCTGCAAAAAATCTGGACGGATATTTTACGGATGCGCAGACGACGCGGATGCTTTTTGCGGAGAGTCTCGCGGAAAGCGGCTGCGGGATCGCCGTCATCGAGGGTGTGATGGGCTACTACGACGGTGCGGGGCTGACCACGGTGCGGGGCTCCTCCTTTGAGCTGGCGAAAACGCTTCTTGCCCCGGTCGTGCTCGTGGTGGATGCGCGCGGGATGGGCCAGTCGGCGCTGGCGCTTGTGGAGGGCTTTTTGCGGCATGAGCAGGACAGCCGCATCGCGGGCGTCATCTTCAATCGGACGACGGCGCGCGTGTACGAGTCGCTTGCGGACGGGGTGCGCGCGCTGGGTATCACGCCTTACGGCTATCTGCCGCCGCTTCCCGGAATGGAGCTGCAAAGCCGGCATCTGGGGCTGGTGACGCCGGAGGAGGTTTTCGGTCTGAGGGACTATGTGAAACGGCTGGCAGAGGCGCTCGAGGCAACCGTGGATGTGGACGGGCTGCTGGCGCTCTCGATGCGCGCGGCACCGTTTATGTGGGAGGAAACGGAGCTTCCGCGGCTTTCGAAGCCTCTGCACATCTCCGTGGCAAAGGATGAGGCATTCTGCTTTCTCTACGAGGACAATCTGAAGCTTTTGCGAAGGATCGGCGCTAAGCTGTCCTTTTTCTCGCCGCTGCGGGATGAACGAGTGCCGGAAACGACGGACGTGCTGCTCTTTCCGGGCGGCTATCCCGAGCTCTACGCCCAGAGGCTCTCGGAAAATACGCGGATGCTTGCCGCCGTGCGGCGCGCCCTTTGCGGCGGCGCGTTTGTGCTGGCGGAGTGCGGCGGCTTTCTCTATCTTGCAAGGGATCTCTCCGACTCGGCGGGCAATCTGTATCCGATGGTGGGCTGGCTTCCGGCCCGCGCGTTTCACACAAAAAAGCTTGGACGCTTTGGCTACGTGGAGCTAACGGAAAAGCAGGGCGGGGCGCATATCCGGGGTCATGAGTTCCACTACTACGACACGACCGACAACGGCAGCGCCTTTGTGGCGAAAAAGCCGTACCGGGACGATGCGTGGGCGTGTATGCATGCCTCGGAGCGCATGCTGGCGGGCTTTGCGCATCTGTACTACTACAGCAATCCGCTGTTTCTCGTAAAGCGGCTGGAACGGTTCATTGAAAGCCGCCGCGGCTGAGGCTGCGGAACGGTTCATAGAAAGCCGTCGCGGCTGAGGCAGGCGGCGGGAGACGGAAAAAAGAGGGCGGCTATGCTTGTGTTGGTGATCGGTGGAAGCGGCAGCGGAAAATCAGAATATGCGGAGGAGCGCGTGCTCCTTGCGGGCGATTTGCCGCGCTACTATGTGGCGACGATGGAGCCGGGCGGCAGGGAGGCGAATGCGCGTATCGGACGGCACCGGGCGCTGCGCGCGGGCAAGGGCTTTGAGACGGTGGAGTGTGCGTGCGGGCTGGAACGGTTAAGGCTGCCGCAGCGCGGGGCCGTACTCATTGAGGATCTCTCGAATCTGGCGGCAAATGAGATCTGGTCGGCGCAGGGCAGGGGCTTTGTGCCTGAGCTGGCAGAGCTGATCTGCGAAGGGGTTTTCCGGTTGGAGCAGGAGCATGAGCTGGTCGTGGTGGTCGGAAACGATATCCACCGGGACTGCGTACAGACGACCGGAGAGCTGCTAAGGTTTGCGGAGCTGCTTGGCGGCTGTCACGCGCTTCTCGCGGCGCGGGCCCACGAGGTGACGGAGGTCGTCTGCGGGATTGCGCTGCATGTGAAAGCGGGAGGGGCCGTCTGCAAAGCGCCCCGCGTGAAGGGAAAAGGTTTTCCGGAGGATTTGTAATGCAAATTGGAGGAGTTTATGAAAAAGCTGGGAAACAGCCTGCTTCTGGCGTTTGCAATGTATTCGAGTGTGCCGGTGCCGCGGGCTGACTGGGAAAAGGAAAATATGCGCTACGTGCTCTGCTGCTTTCCGCTCGTGGGTGCGCTTGTGGGTGCGCTCGTCTACGGGTGGAGCGTTGTCTGCTCGTACCTTCCGGTAGGGCAGCTTCTGCGTGCGGCGGTTTTTGTGCTGATTCCTGTGCTTGTCACGGGGGGCATTCATCTGGACGGCTTTCTCGACACGTGTGACGCGCTCCACTCCTATGCGCCCAGAGAGCGCAAGCTGGAAATCTTAAAGGATCCGCGGGCGGGGGCGTTCGCCGTTATCTGCGGCATCTGCCTGTTTGTGCTGAATTTCGGCCTTTGGTCGCAGCTTCGTATGCGCGGTGTCAAAAGCCTTGCCATGGGCTTTGTCGTCAGCCGGTGCTTAAGCGGCTGGTCGGTGGCGGTCTTTCCGTGCGCGAAGGATACGGGGCTGGCGGCGACCTTTCAGGACGCGGCGCACCGGCACGTCGTGGCCGTGGTGTGCAGCGTGGAGCTTTTGGCAACCGGGTGCATCGCGTTTTTTGCGGAACCCGCGGGTGCGGCATGTATGCTGGGCGCGGCGCTTGCCGCGCTGCTGTGGTATTATTTTATGTCGCGCAGGCAGTTCGGAGGCATTACCGGGGATGTGGCCGGCTGGTTTTTGCAGGTGTGCGAATGCCTGATGGCGGCGGCGGTCGTGATGGGAGATATGCTATGGTTTTAGTCGTAGGAGGCGCGGGACAGGGAAAATATGCATTTGCAAAATCCCTGTCAAAGGACGTGGTGAAGGATTTTCAGGTGCGGGTGTATGAGAGCATGAAGCACGGGGAGAACCCGTGGGAGCTGATGCGCGATGCGCTGGCGGCGCACCCGGACGGGGTGTTTACGATGGCAGAGCTTGGCTGCGGCCTTGTGCCGGCAGACCCGTTTGAGCGGGAGTACCGGGAGATATCGGGGCGCATCTCCTGTGCGCTCGCAGAGGCGGCGGCGGCGGTGTACCGCGTCTGCTGCGGGATTGCGGTGCAGATCAAGTGAAGGGAAAGGTGATCGGATTGCACGTACACGGAGGGGATATTTACCGGAATGCAGGTGTGACGGATTTTTCCGCGAACTGCAGCTGCTACGGGATGCCGGAGGCGGTGTGCCTTGCGGCGGTGCGCGGCGTGGAGTGTGCTGCGAGCTATCCCGACCCTGCATACACTGCGCTGCGGGAGGCACTCTCAGACTATGAGGGCGTGGGGCCGGAGCAGGTTTTGTG
>CAMTZV010000190.1 GCA_947086625.1 uncultured bacterium
AGCGCAAGTCGCACCCCGCGAGGGGTGTGTGGATTTAAAGGTCGCAGTCGCGCCGAGCGCCGAGATGGAGCTTGCGTCGCACCCCGCGAGGGGTGTAAGGATTTAAAGTTCACACGGGTAATGAACGGGGAGGAAAAGGACGCGTCGCACCCCGCAAGGGGTGTGTGGATTGAAATTTGTGGTGCAGCGGCACCCAGTAGCCGCTTTTCGTCGCACCCCGCGAGGGGTGCGTGGATTTAAATCTGTTCAATCGCCGCTTGGCTCTTGCCCATCTGCGTCGCACCCCGCGAGGGGTCTCTTGTTCCCGGAATACGCTTGCCAACGGATATATAATCAATCAATATTTCCACAATTTCACGGGTAAGGTGTTCCAAGTTGGTGTATTGTTCGATCAGTTCGCAGGCGGTTCTTAAATAAAGGAACCAATACAAGCGTCTTTGGCTGCATGGCGGTTTGCGCATTGCAGATAGTGTCTGCCCCGATTTTTGGAAGAGCGCATCGTATAACCGCAGTTGTCACACCGGGCTTTTCTGGCGAATAAACCGATTGTGCCAACATCAAGGGGCGTTGCCCTCTTTGAGAGCAACGCTTGTACGCTGTTCCACAACTCACGGTCAATGATTGGCTCATGGTTCCCTCCACAACATACCATTACTTTTGGGGCGGGGCTTATTCTGCTTTGTCTTATACGATGCGCTGCCATATTTGCCATGTACCAGATTTCCGATACAGATTTCATTGGTCAGCATATCAGAGATAGCAAAGTATTTCCAAAGAGTGCTGTTTTGGTTTTGGGCTGCTGGTAGCGCAGCCCATGTATATACTTTTCAACAAGCTCCAGTCTGGCTAACACAACGTATGAATAGCGGCAGGTCCACTATTCTGTAAAAAGGGCTATTGCCTTCTGACCTGGACGATGGCTGAACGGTTGTTACTTAAGGCGTATCGGATGATTGAGAATTCGCATCAGGTATGTTATTATACTATAAAAATCCGGAGAGCGAGGTCACCCAATGAACAGACAACAGCTATTTCAATGGATCAAACGCCGCTACGGCGTGGAGCCCGACTATCCGTGGGCGGACGAAAATGCGGTGCTGCGTCACCGGGACAGCAGCAAGTGGTTTGCGCTTGTGATGGAGGTCGGCTGCGAGAAGCTTGGACTGGAGATGGGCGGCGCGGTGGATATTGTAAATTTAAAGTGCGAGCCGGTTTTGATCGGCTCTCTGCGCGCGCGGGACGGCTTTCACCCGGCGTACCACATGAACAAGGATCAGTGGGTGAGTGTGCGGCTGGACGGCAGCGTAGCAGACGACGAGCTGAAAAGCCTTGTTGATTTGAGCTTTGAGCTGACGCAGAAGAAAAAGAAGCGGCAGCAGTCAAAAAATTTGTCTGCCCCGGAAAAACGGCCGGATGAGCCGCAGGCGTGAAACGCCAGCAGTGCGGATGGCAGGGACACGGGTATGACAGGAATCGTGAGGGAGGAAACCGACATGGGGCAAGACGGCGGGAAAGAGAAGAAGCAGAATACGAGAACGAAACGGAAAAATTTGTTTTGCGGCCGGCGCAGATGCGCCGGCCTTCTTTGCTTTTCTTATTTTGCCGCCTCAAACTCCGCGACCTGCGCCTCATCGGGCGCTTTTGTGAGCAGGCTGACCACAACGATGAACAGCAGCGATACGAAGAACGCGGGCAGAAGCTCGTAGATGTTCCACACACCGCCGATCGGACGCACGAGGTATTTCCAGAGGAATACAACGGCTCCGCCGGAAACCATGCCTGCCAGCGCGCCCCATTTGTTCGAGCGCTTCCAGAACAGCGCGCAGAGCATGACGGCTCCAAACGCTCCGCCAAAGCCCGCCCATGCGAAGGAGACGATGCCGAACACCGAGGAATTCGGATCTCTGGCGAGGATGATGCCGAGCACCGCGATCGCGGCGATCGTGATACGCGCGATAAGAAGGCTCTGCTTTTCCGTCAGCTTTACATGGAAGAAATCCTGTACGATATTCTGTGAAACGCTGGATGCCGCCGCGAGCATCTGACTGTCCGCGGTGGACATCGTAGCCGCTAAAATTCCGGCGAGGATGATGCCCGCCAGGATTGCCGTCAGAAAGCCGTGCTTGCTGATGAGCCCCGCGATCTGTACGATGATCGTCTCGCTGGAGCTGCCGTCGAGGAAGCCGAGCGCGCCCGCATGGGTCATGCCAAGTCCCACAATGCCGATGATGATTGCAACCGCCATCGCGATGAACACCCAGACGGAGGCGATGCGGCGGGAGAGCACGAGCTTATTCTCATCCTCGATCGCCATGAAGCGCAGCAGGATATGCGGCATACCAAAATAGCCGAAGCCCCACGCCAGACAGGAAGCGATCGAGAGCGAGGTGTAGGGAACGGCGCTCATGCTCGCCGCGTCGTGCGTTGCGGTCAGTGAGAGGTAGCCGGGCAGAGCCCTTGCGTTGTCCATGACGGCACCCCACCCGCCGGCGGTGGTGATGCCGTAGGTGAGTACGGTAATCAGTGCGATGGTCATGACGATGCTCTGGATCAGGTCGGTAGTGGAAACCGCGCCGAAGCCGCCCATGATCGTATAGCCGACGATGACGAGCGCGGCGACGACCATAGCGGCGGTGTAGTCCACGCCGAATAAGCTGTTAAAGAGCTTTCCGCATGCCGCAAAGCCGGAGGCGGTATACGGGATAAAAAAGATGATGATGACAAGAGCCGCAATGGCGTTGAGCACATTGCTCTTATCATGGTAGCGTCTGGAAAAAAAGTCCGGTACGGTGATCGCGCCGATGTTCTGGGAGTAGCGGCGCAGCCTGCGGGAGACAAAATACCAGTTGAGCCATGTGCCTACGCCCAGTCCGATGGCCGTCCACGCGGCATCGGCGACGCCGGTGAGATAGGCGACACCGGGCAGTCCCATCAAGAGCCAGCTGCTCATATCGCTCGCCTCCGCGCTCATGGCGGTGACGATCGGTCCCATCTTGCGGCCGCCGAGATAAAAGTCCTCCGAATTGCTTGTCTTCTTGCTGAACCGGAAGCCGACCGCCAGCATTCCAAGCAAATAGACGACGATCGCGGCGACAATGAAGAAATTTGTCGTGTTCATTTTCATATCCTCCTATTTCTAATGTAGTGCCCGTCCGTATTCACTCCCGGGCATGTCGTCGGAAGCCATGTTTGCCTTCCTTCTCTGATACACTATAGCACTAAAGCATAAAAACGCTATCGCGAACCATTTTATCATGATTTCGACAAAAGGTAAACGAAATAATGGAAGGTTTTTTAGAAAATGCTGTTGACATACGGCAAATTTGGTGATATAATGAACATATGAACAGATATTCATATATAAACGTGTTCAATCATTTGCCGAGAGGCTGTGGAGCATTGCAGGCACGCAGCACTTTCCGGACAGGAGCAGAGGAGGATGGCGTATGGCAATCAATGACGTGGAGCTTTGCGAGGATACCTGTATTCACACGGAGCGGCTGGCAAAGGTGCGGGAAAACCTGCCGGATGTGGATGCGCTCTATGATCTGGCAGAGCTTTTCAAGGTGTTTGGCGATTCGACGCGGATCCGCATTTTATATGTGCTCCTGCAATCCGAGCTGTGTGTTTGCGATCTGGCGGAGGCGCTTGGAATGACGCAGTCCGCGGTTTCGCACCAGCTTCGGATCTTAAAGCAGGCGAGGCTTGTGACGGGCAGGCGTGAGGGGAAGTCCGTATTTTACGCGCTGGCAGACGATCACGTGCGCTCGATTATCGATCAGGGGAAGGAGCATATCGACGAGTGAGGGAGGCGCAGGAAACGAATCAAAACGCAGGCGCTTTGTTCGGTTCCGATACAATATTTAATCAGGAAGGAGAACGACCACATGAAGAAGAAATTTAAAATGCAGGACCTTGACTGCGCAAACTGCGCGGCAAAAATGGAGGAGGCCATCAAAAGGATCGACGGCGTGAACGATGCGAGTGTGAGCTTTATGAATCAGAAGCTGACGATCGATGCGGCGGAGGATCGGTTTGATGCGATCATGGATGAGGTTGTAAAGGTGTGCGCGAAGGTGGAGCCGGACACGAAAATCATTCTTGCAAACGCATAGATGTGTTTACGGGAACGTCTCCGGCAGGAGGCGCACGGATGCACATAGGGAATATGCACGCGGTCCGCGTCCTCCGAAGTGGCGTGGGCCGTTTCATATTATAAATAGAAAGTATAATTAAAGAAATAAATGGAAGTAGATGGAGGACGCAATTATGACGAAGAAGCAAAAACAGATGGTCTGGCGGATCGCGCTCGCCTTTGTGATGCTTGTGTGCATTATGGCGGCGGAGCACACCGGGCTATCGGAGCGGATACAGCCGCAGATTCTCCTTGCGGTGATCTGTCTTGTGCCATATCTGGTCATTGGATATGATATTTTGTACAAGGCGGCGCGCAACATCCGCAACGGACAGGTGTTTGACGAGAATTTTCTCATGATGATCGCGACGTTTGGCGCATTCGGCGTGGGCGCGTATTCCGAGGCCGTGGCGGTTATGCTCTTTTATCAGGTGGGCGAGCTGTTTCAGAGCTATGCGGTCGGGAAATCCCGCCAGTCCATCTCGGCGATGATGGACATTTGCCCGGAATATGCCAACGTGGAGACGGACGGCGTGCTTACGCAGGCGGACCCGGACGACGTGGAGGTCGGCACGATCATTGTGGTAA
>CAMTZV010000191.1 GCA_947086625.1 uncultured bacterium
TATTTAAAGGCCAGAAGATATTAAGGGAAGCAGCAGATTTTTGGAGGTAGATTATGATCAAGGTATCGGATTATGTTTTTCAGTATTTGAAAACAGAGGGAGTGGACACCGTTTTCACTCTGACCGGAGGCGGGATTATGCATTTGGTGGATTCTCTGGGTCACAGTGGGATGACGTATGTCTGCTGTCATCATGAACAGGCGGCGGCCATTGCGGCACAGGCATTTGACATGTACCGGGAGCAGCTGAGCGTGTGCCTCGTGACTACGGGTCCCGGCGGGACAAATGCGCTGACGGGGGCCGCGGCAGCCTATGTGGATTCGACGCCGGTTATTTATTTGAGCGGACAGGTGAAGAGAAGTGATTTTGCAAGCCTCAGAGGTGTGAGACAGTTTGGGGCGCAGGAGAACGATATTGTTTCTATGGCAAAGCCGGTCACCAAATATGCGGTGATGGTAACAGAGCCGGAAAAAATCGCGTGGGAGCTGGAAAAATCCGTTTACCTTGCAACGCACGGCAGAAAGGGCCCGGTCTGGATTGATATACCGTTGGATGTCCAGGCGGCAATGGTAGAGGAGGGCAGCCTGCCGCATTTTCATGCGGAGGTAGCGGCAGAGAGTGGGCAGGCATTTGGTGCGAAACGAAGAGAGGAGGCCGCCGATTATGCGGTTCGTATGCTTCACAGGGCAAAAAGACCGGTGATATTGGTGGGGCAGGGTATGATCTCGGCGGGAGCCAGTGAACTGGTGCGCAGGTTTGTTGAGAAAGCGGGAATTCCGGTGCTTGCAACCTGGCGGGCCCTGGATTTTATGGGAACGGAGGAGGCAGGCTTTTTTGGAAGCCCGGGGCTTCAGGCACCGCGTTATTCAAACCTGATCCTGCAGAATGCAGACGCCCTGATTGTGCTGGGAAGCCGCATGGACAATATGATAACGGCCTTTAACGAAGAGCATTTTGCATACCGGGCAAAAAAGGTGATCGTGGATATCGATGAAAATGAGATTAAGAAGCTGGCAATGACGGATGTATATCCGGTTGTTTCAGATGTCGGAGATTTCATGAAAGATCTTCTAACGGCGGCGGAGAGCGTTGATCTGCCGGACTATACGGTCTGGACGGAAAAGTGTAAGGAATTGAAACGCCGGTTCCCGATTCTGAAGGAAAAACAGGATAAGAGGGAAGGGATCGATCTGTATCAGGTGACAGACACCATTTCCCGCTATGCAGAGGCAGACAATGCGATCGTCATATCCTCGACCAGCCGATGCAACACGGCGGGGCATATCGCATTTTGCCATAAGCGCGGGCAGAAGACCATTTCCTCCATGGGGATGGGATCCATGGGATTTGCCATTCCCTCGGCGATAGGCGCATATTATGCAAACGGGAAAAAGCAGGTGGTTGCCATTGAAGGAGACGGCAGCCTGCAGCTCAATATTCAGGAGCTGGAAACAATTGCGGCGAACCGGATCAATGTAAAGATGTTTATTTTTAACAACAGGGGCTATGCTGCGATCACGACGATGCAGGATCGGAATTTTGGAGGCTTCTATGTGGGCAGCAACGAGATGAGCGGGGTTTTCATGCCTGATCTGGAAAAAATTGCTTGCGCCTATCAGATTCCATATTTGAGGATTGACAAGGAAGAGGAGATTGAAGCAAAGGTAGAACGCGCCATGCGGGAAGATGGCCCTGTGCTGTGTGACATTTCCGGTTCCCTGTCCTTTGACGAGATTCCAAAATGCATATCCTCCGTCGACCCGGAGACAGGGAAGCGTGTATCGGCATATCTGGAAAATCCGTATCCGTATCTTTCGGAGGATGAGTTAAAGGAAATAGAAATGGATTTGTTAGATTAAATAATACGAAATAATACGAAATAATACGATAGAAGGAGAAACGATCATGGCGCTGTTTGACAAACCTTTATTTACTTTTGAAATGGCAAATAATCATCAGGGAAGCGTGGAGCATGGAAAAACAATTATCCGGGAGCTGAAGCGGGTAACAAAAAAGTATGAGGATGACTTTGACTCTGCGGTAAAATTTCAGTATCGGGATCTGGACACATTTATTCATCCGGACTACAGAGACCGCATGGACATAAAAAATGTCAAACGCTTTCAGGAGACGAGGCTGTCTGTTGGACAGTTCCTGGAATTGAAGCGCGAGGTAGAGGCACAGGGGATGTTTACGATGTGTACGGCTTTTGATGAAAAGTCGGTAGCGCGTATCAGGGAGGAGGGCTACGATTGTATTAAAATTGCGAGCTGTTCCTTCACGGACTGGCCGTTGCTGGAGGAAATTGCCACGACAGGACTGCCCGTGATCGCTTCCGGTGCGGGGAGTTCTCTGGAGGATGTGGACAAAGTGACCGCTTTTTTCGTACATCGTAAAATAGCATTTGCCCTGATGCATTGTGTAGCGGAATATCCGACACCGGATGAGCATCTTGAGATGAACCAGATTAGCCTGTATAAAAACCGCTATCCAAATCTGCGCATCGGATTTTCGACGCATGAGAGCCCGGAGGATATGGAGCCGGTCAAGATTGCGGTGGCGAAAGGCGCAGAAATTTTTGAAAAGCACGTAGGCGTTGAGACGGATACGGTGAAGCTGAACGGTTATTCTGCGACGCCGGAGCAGGTAGATCGGTGGCTTGCAGCGGCAAGAAGGGTTTACCGTATGTGCGGAACAGCAGGCAGACGGTACGAGTCATCAGAGAAGGAGCAGGCAGATTTAGCGGCTTTGCAGAGAGGGATATTCGCGAAGCGTGATATCGCGCCGGGGGAACAGATCAACCGGGATGATATCTTTTTTGCGTTTCCCAGGCAGCCCGGTCAGCTGCCGGCGAATCAAATGTCCAAATATGCTTCCATGACGGTTAAGGGAAGCGGGATAGCGGTAAACCAGCCGGTTTTGTCTGACGAGGTGGAGATACAGGACGACAGGGAGTGTGTTCTGAAACAGGTTGCAAAGGTCATGTCGATTTTGAAGAAGAGCAACGTAGTCGTACCGACGGACAGCACCTGCGAGATTTCCCATCACTATGGTATTCACTTATTTGAAAAGACCGGCGTTGCGATGATCGATTGTATCAACCGTGAGTATTGCAAAAAAATTCTTGTTGTTCTTCCGGGACAGGCGCACCCGACGCATCTGCACAGGAAAAAGGAGGAAACGTTTACGGTATTATATGGCGCGCTGGATGTGGACTGCGACGGTAAAAAATGTCATGTTACGCCGGGCGAGTCTTTGGTGGTGGAGCGCGGAGCCAGACACAGCTTCTGCTCAAAGACGGGATGTGTGTTCGAGGAAATCTCTACAACCCATTACGAGGATGACTCCTATTACGATGAGGAAGAGCGCTTTGTCAATCCGAGAAAAACAGTCGTGTATCTGACGAGTGATATGCTGGGGGATATGGATACCGAAATATAAGTGATATTTTTTGAGCAGCGGATATTTAATAAAATATGAAATGAAAGGGAGAAAAAATGACAGAATTCGTAGGAGCGGAGCATCTCATTGCGAGAATGCTGATCGAGAAATACGAGCGGGAGGTTTCAGTTGCGGAGCTGAACAGACTGGGCATTTGCGTAAGACGGCTTTCCATTGAGGAAGGAGTCGGCGCGGTTTTTCTGACATCGCGGGAGGAGGTGTATTCTGCTATATGTGATTATTCGGATTATTTTCAGTGTATTTATGATGAGGATCATCAATTTACAGGGATTAAGATTAACGAGGATAAAAATGCAGATGACCTGGAAAAAAAGTTTATTAGATTTTTGCCTGATCATATTATGAAGTTATTGGACGAGGCAATAAAAAAAATTGCCGCGTAGGGAAGCAATTTATAGGAGACTACAAAAGATGAAGCAATTCAAGGATCCTGTCTATGGATATATAGAGATTGAGTCACGGTATATTGCAATTATCAATTCAGCAGAATTTCAAAGATTGAGAAATATACGGCAGACGGGCTATGCCTCTCTGTATCCAAGTGCGCTTCACAATCGATTCGTACATTCGTTAGGCGTATTCTACCTGGGAAGTATGGCTATCGATTATTTGCGCTCCAATATTGGCGACAGCATGGGAGATAATTTTGATGATGAATTTGGCTGGAATGAAATAAGAGAAACTTTCATTTTGAGCTGCTTGCTTCACGATGTAGGGCATTCCCCTTTCTCGCATACGGGAGAAAAATTTTATAATGCAAGTACAATATTTGAACAGGAGCTGCATGATTTAATACATTCCGAAGCCTTTGATGAAGATGTGGAAAGTAAGGGAACAGGTAACTCGCATGAGGCGATGAGTGCTATCATAGGAATTAGTCTTCTGGAAAAAATGGATTATACGTTTGAAAAGGAATTTTTTGCCAGAGCGATCATTGGTCTGGAGTATTCTTCCAAAGGAATGAAATATCAAATACGAAACTGCCTGATTAGTATGTTAAACGGGAGTCTGATAGATGTTGACAAGCTGGATTATCTTATGAGGGATGCCTATGTGACCGGATATTCAACTATGAAGATCGATTATGAACGCCTTTTGTCAGGGTACATCATGACTGAAATAGAGACAAAAAAGAGTGGTGAAATTCTCAGGCCTGCTTTTGAGCGCAGATCTTTGAGCATTATTGAGAATATAACCTATGCAAATGATCTGGAACGTCGATGGATACAGAGTAACCCTATCATTTTATATGAT
>CAMTZV010000192.1 GCA_947086625.1 uncultured bacterium
CGGTGCGGTAGACTTCTTCATACTGGTCTGTCTTCCCTTTCTTACTAACTGGTTAAATGTCGGCATTCTATTCACCTCCTGTTTTTATGATACATAACGTATAGAAATCGTGCACAGCCCCGCAGACAAGCGTCAGCGCAACAGCCTGCACGCTAAAATATTATAGACACCAAAACCCGCGCTGTCAAGCCATTTTTCCAAAAAAGAGGAAAAAGGAGCAGTTTCAAGCGCACTGCGCCAGAAACCACCCCTTTTTTGTAATCCGGTTATTCCTCTGTCAGAGGCTCTTCCTCTTCGAGCTCTTCCTCTTCGTCTAAGTGCTCGTCGTCCTCCTCATCGTACGCTTCATCCTCAAAATCGTCGTCCGTCTCGTCCTCAAAATCCGCCTCGTCCTCCTCGGGCTCGTCGTCAAAGCTGTCCACGAACGCCGCGTTGCTGATATCTTCCGCTTCCTCCTCGTCGGAAAATTCCTCGTCCGCATAAAAATCGTCGTCCAGCAGCAGATCGTTCATCCGCTCGTCGGAATCCAGCCTGAGATTCCGGTAAAGCTTCATGCCGGTACCGGCCGGGATCGGCTTACCGATGATGACGTTCTCCTTCATGCCGATGAGCGAGTCAACCTTGCCCTTGATCGCCGCCTCGGTCAGAACCTTCGTCGTCTCCTGGAAGGAAGCCGCCGACAGGAAGGAATTTGTCGCGAGAGACGCCTTTGTGATACCGAGAAGCACCTGTGTGCCCTCTGCGGGCGTCTTGCCCTCGCGCGTGAGCGCCTCGTTCGTATCCTCAAACTCCAGCGCATCGACCATCGTTCCGGGCAGAAATTCGGAATCCCCGTTCTCCTCGATACGGATCTTTTGCAGCATCTGGTGTACGATAACCTCGATGTGCTTGTCGTTGATCTCCACACCCTGCAGGCGATATACGCGTTGTACCTCGCGCAGCATATAATCCTGAACGGCGCGCACGCCCTTGATCTTTAAGATGTCATGTGGGTTCACGGAACCCTCTGTCAGCTCGTCGCCGGCCTCAAGCACGGCGCCGTCCATAATCTTGATATGCGATCCGTAAGGAATCAGATAGCTCTTGGACTCGCCCGTCTCGTGATTCGTAACGATGATCTCACGTTTTTTCTTCGTGTCCTTAATCGTAGCGACGCCGCCAAACTCCGTGATGATCGCAAGTCCCTTCGGCTTTCTCGCCTCAAAAATCTCCTCCACACGGGGAAGACCCTGTGTGATATCGTTTCCTGCCACACCGCCGGTATGGAAGGTTCTCATCGTAAGCTGTGTGCCCGGCTCACCGATCGACTGCGCCGCGATGATACCGATCGCCTCGCCGACCTGTACTGCCTGGCCGGTCGCCATGTTGGAGCCGTAGCACTTCGCGCACACACCCATGTGGGAGCGGCACGTCAGAATGGTGCGGATCTTCACCCGCGTGAGCGGCTCGCCCTTCTTATCAACGCCCTTCGTCATCACCGTCTCGGCACGTCTGGGCGTAATCATATGGTTTTCCTTTACGAGAACATTTCCGTCCTTATCGTAAATCGTCTCTGCCGCGAAACGCCCGGTAATACGATCCTGAAGACCCTCGATCTCCTCCTTGCCGTCCATGAACGCTTTCACATACATACCGGGGATCTCCCGGTCGCTCCCTGCGCAGCAATCGGACTCGCGCACGATCATGTGCTGCGAGACGTCTACGAGACGGCGGGTCAGATACCCGGAGTCAGCGGTACGAAGCGCCGTGTCGGAAAGACCCTTGCGCGCACCGTGCGCGGACATAAAATACTCCAATACGTCCAGGCCCTCGCGGAAATTTGACTTGATCGGCAGCTCGATCGTGCGTCCGGTCGTGTCCGCCATCAGTCCGCGCATACCTGCAAGCTGCTTGATCTGCTTATCAGAGCCACGCGCACCGGAATCGGCCATCATAAAGATGTTGTTGTAGCGGTCAAGACCGGAAAGCAGCGCTTTCGTGAGCGCCTCGTCCATGTCCTTCCACGTCTCCACAACCTCCTTGTAGCGCTCCTCCTCCGTCACCTGTCCGCGCTTGTACTGCCTTGTGATCTCGTCAACCGTATTCTGTGCATCCTGAATCATCTGCGGCTTCTGCGGCGGTACGGTCATATCGGAAATGGATACGGTCATCGCCGCGCGGGTCGAATATTTGTAGCCCATCGCCTTGATATCGTCCAGCACCTCGGCCGTCCTTGTCGCGCCGTGGATGTTGATGACCTTTTCCAGAATCTTTTTCAAATGCTTCTTGCCGACGTGAAAATCCACCTCGAGCTTTAAATAATCCTCCGGCGTCTCGCGCTTTACAAAGCCCAGATCCTGCGGGATGATCTCGTTAAAGATCAGACGGCCAAGCGTCGTCTCGATCGTGCCGGTCACCGCCACGCCCTCGGGCGAGGTCGCCCTCTGCTGCACGCGGATCGTCTGGTGAAGCGTGATCGCACCGTTCTCGTAGGCTAAAAGCGCCTGATTCGTGCTGCTGAAGAAACGGCCCAAAACGTCTGCCGGCGTACAGATGACCTCGCGCTCGAAATCGTCATGGGTCTGGTAGCGGATCAGATCCTCCACCTTGCACGCTCCCGCGTCCAACGCAGCCTTTACCTGTTCCCTGGAGTCGTATACCCTGTCGCTTGCCGCCGTCACGCCCTTACCGGTCAGATCGGGCACCTTATCCATTGTCAGGTAGTAGATGCCCAGCACCATATCCTGTGACGGAACCGCCACGGGCCCGCCGTCGGAGGGCTTCAGCAGGTTGTTCGGGGAGAGCAGCATAAAGCGGCACTCCGCCTGTGCCTCCTGGGAGAGCGGCAGATGAACCGCCATCTGGTCGCCGTCGAAGTCCGCGTTAAATGCGGTACATACGAGCGGGTGCAGCTTGATCGCCTTACCCTCGACGAGAATCGGCTCAAACGCCTGAATACCAAGCCTGTGCAGCGTCGGGGCACGGTTTAACATAACCGGATGCTCCTTGATGACGTCCTCGAGTACATCCCACACCTCGGTCTGCAGGCGCTCTACCATCTTCTTTGCGCTCTTGATATTGTGAGCGGTGCCGTTTGACACGAGCTCCTTCATAACAAACGGTTTAAACAGCTCGATCGCCATCTCCTTGGGCAGGCCGCACTGATAAATTTTCAGCTTCGGCTCCACAACGATAACGGAACGTCCGGAATAATCCACACGCTTTCCTAATAAGTTCTGACGGAAACGCCCGGACTTACCCTTTAACATGTCGGAGAGGGACTTGAGGGCACGGTTTCCGGGTCCGGTCACCGGACGTCCTCTGCGCCCGTTGTCGATCAAAGCGTCGACCGCCTCCTGCAACATGCGCTTCTCGTTGCGCACGATGATATCCGGCGCATTCAGCTCCAGCAGCCTGCGCAGACGGTTGTTGCGGTTGATGATGCGGCGATACAGATCATTCAGATCCGAGGTTGCAAAGCGTCCGCCGTCGAGCTGCACCATCGGGCGCAGATCGGGCGGAATGACCGGAATGACCGTCATGATCATCCACTCCGGCTTGTTGCCCGACTCGCGGAATGCCTCGACGACCTCCAACCGCTTGATGATACGCGCTTTTTTCTGTCCGGTGGCGTCCACGAGCGCGTTCTTTAACTCCGCGGAATCCTTTTCCAGATCAATCGCCTGCAAAAGCTCTAAAATTGCCTCGGCGCCCATTCCGACGCGGAAGGAGCTTCCGTATTTTTCCCGCGCCGCCTGATAATCGGCATCCGAGAGCACCTGCTTCATCGACAGCTCGCTCTTTCCGGGGTCGAGCACGATATAGGAAGCAAAATATAATACTTTTTCCAGCACACGCGGAGAGAGATCAAGAATCAGTCCCATGCGCGAGGGAATCCCCTTAAAATACCAGATATGGGAAACCGGAGCCGCCAGCTCGATATGGCCCATGCGCTCTCTGCGGACATTCGCCTTCGTGATCTCCACGCCGCAGCGGTCGCAGACAACGCCCTTATAGCGGATCTTTTTATACTTTCCGCAGTGGCACTCCCAGTCCTTGCTCGGCCCAAAGATCTTCTCGCAGAAGAGTCCGTCCTTCTCCGGCTTTAACGTTCTGTAATTGATGGTCTCCGGCTTCTTTACTTCGCCGCGGGACCACTCTCTGATCTTCTCAGGTGAGGCCTGCCCAATCTGAATTGCATCAAATGAAATTGGCTGGTAGGTTTCTTTGTTTGCTGTTTCAGGCATGTTGGCACTCCCTCCTACTCTTCATCTATGAGAGCAACGTCGTCAAGATCCTCTGCTCCAAAATCATCCTCGAAATCGTCCTCCGGTTCCTCATCCTCCTCGCTGTCCTCGACTGCGACAAGCTCCTTGCTGTCCGCGTCAAACTCCACCTTTGAGAAGCCGCGCTTTGAAAAGCTCTCACTGTCCTCGAACGCAAAGTCCTTGTCGCCGGCGATGATCGCATTCAGGTCCGTGTTGCCATACTCGCTGATCTCCATCAGCTCTACTTCCTCGCGGTTCTCATCCAGCACCTTGACGTCCAGTCCCAGCGACTGAAGCTCCTTTAAGAGCACCTTGAACGACTCCGGAATGCCGGGCTCCGGGATATTGTCTCCCTTAATGATCGCCTCGTACGTCTTGACACGTCCGACCACGTCGTCGGACTTGACAGTCAGAATCTCCTGCAATGTATAGGATGCGCCGTAAGCCTCCAGCGCCCAAACCTCC
>CAMTZV010000193.1 GCA_947086625.1 uncultured bacterium
AGTTTTGACGACCTTCCTTTCAGATATTGCATAATCTGGCTTGGTGACAAACCTGTGGGGCAAGAAAGCAACATTTGTACATGATCCGCCCCTATGCTGCCTTTCAGTATCTTTATATTTCGTGCATCGCATCCTTACTGCAACAATTCCCGTAGCTAAAGGCTACATCTTTTCTCAGTACTTTATTTCTTTTATTATACGCAAAAAGTCGTAATATTCAACGTAAATTTTTACAGCTTTTATTGAACACTTGTTAGCGATTCTGCAATTTACTAAATTTACCCCGGCAAGCTATCCCTCAAACAGAGCGCACCCCAGCCCAGTCTTTTGTCCGGGTATACGTCCGTTACCGGCAGATGCCGCGCTCCCCGGATCAGGTATGCTTTCATCTTTTCGCCGTAGAGATACGGATCCCTCCCGACGACAATCCCCCACTGCATCAGAAGCGCCGCCGCACCGGTAACAAAGGGCGTCGCCATGGATGTTCCGGTGCGCGAGGCGTAGCCGCCGCCTGGCGCGCAGGATATGATATCCACGCCCGGCGCGACCAGATCCGGCTTCACCTGGCGCAGCGCACGCGTGTAACCCCGCCCGGAAAATGCAGCGGGTGCGTCCGTGTAGGAATCATAGGCGCCCACGGTGATCACACCCGCGGCCGTTGAGGGGATCGTCAGCGTCGTCTCCGGTGTGGAATTTAAAAATCCGGTGGCCGGGCCTGTCACAGAGCCGGCGGGCAGCCACAGGTCATAAGCCCCGTCCACGATCCGCTCCGGCATTAAAATAATCTGCCAGATACCGGAATCCACATACGCATTTTCCGGCAGAAATTCAAAATAGATTTCCTGAAACGGACTGTAGGGGCTCGGCTCCCCGTAATAGATGAGCAGCCTCGTATCCCCCATGCGTACCTGACTGCTGCCCGCGACCGGCGCAATAATCTCCTTTCGGTCTCCCCGCGGATGAATGAGCATGACACTGAAATCGTCCGCATACGACTTCCAGAGCTGCACGTTTAAGCTGCTCTCGTACTCCGCCACTGCCAGCTCGATACGCGCGTTTGCCGTCCCGAGCACACCCGAGGTGTGCACACGCTTCGCGGCCTCATTGCCGCTGCCTGCGACAAGACTGCATTTCCAGTAGCCCGCGATATCCGTCAGATACGTCTCCAAAAGCGACGTTCCGCTGTGTGAGCCGTAATTGTTCCCAAAGCTTAGATTCAGCGCCAGGGGCATCCCAAGATCCCGCGCCGTGCGGATGCAGTAGTCCACCGCCATCATCAGCTCCGTTGTGCGCGGAAAGGAGCCGCCGCCCGGCACGCCAAGCTTTACGACAAGCAGCTCACTCTCATAGGCAACGCCGCGGTTTCTGCCGCCCGAAGCCCTCCCGTTGCCTGCGGCAATGCCTGCGACATGGGTGCCGTGCCCGGACGTATCCACCTCCGGCAAAAGCTGTAATGCCTCCGGCGTCCCCGATGCCAAAAGCGCTTCGTTGATCCGCTCCCTGTCATATTCCACACCAAGCGAAAAGCCCGCGGGCGGCATCTCGCCCTCCCGCATCGGACGCGCCGTCTGATCCCAGATCGCCACAATCCGGCTTGTGCCGTCCGCATTGCAAAAATCGGGGTGGCGGTAGTCGATACCGCTGTCAACCACCCCCACCAGCACACCCGCGCCGGTCAGATTCGTACTGCTGCCCACCGCGCCCCGTCCGGTCTGCACCGGCAGCATGCACGAGGCGCTCCGTCCCTGTGCAACCTCAAAGTAGAGACGCTTTGGTTTTTCGATATACTCGATCTGCGGCAGCTCCGCCAGTTCGCCAAGCTCTGTCTGCGGCAGTCGTATCACTGCATACTCGTTCAAAAGCTCCGTGATCTGCCACCGCGGAAACTGCTCTGCCAGCGGGGTAAGCAACCCAAAATATTTGACGATCACCTCCCACGTATCGTCCTCCCCGTCATAGCCAACCGACAGCTCGGGTGAGCGCATCCGCTCCTGTTCGCTCACATCCAGTGCAAGATTTAAAAGGTTTTCTATTTTTTCGTTGTCCATCGTCGCGTCCCATCTGTAATCGTTTCTCACCTAAGCCTATGGCAGGCCGGGCAGAAAAATGCCCCGCATTTCGCAGGGCAAAAAGTAAAATTCACAGCATTTATTTTTAAAGCTCTTTCTGTACTCTCGCACGGATTTCTTTATACTCATCGTCGGAAAAAAAGCCGCGTCTGTACATTTCCATCATAGTCAGCTTTATATAGATTTCAGACAGATTTTTATAAAACCGCAACTCTTCGAGAGCCTCTTTGTCTCCCACCTTGCCGACTGTGACGGCAAACTGCTCACCCGTCGGCATCCGAACGGTCAGAGCGTTTCGCGCATCGCCCTTTCTAACATCAGAAAACGGCGCACCCCATTCGTTCAGAATTTCATAGAGCAGGTCAGTTGCTTTTTCTTTCGTCATAATTGCTACCTCGTATTCATTCTATCTGATACATAATTAAACTCATTATACTCAATATATTAGGTATAGTCAATGAATTAAGTATGATACTTTTATGCAGGGTGATACATTTGATTTCATACGAACCTTTTTTTGAAACGTTGTTAAAAAAAGATATTACAATTTACCATTTAATATACAAAGAGGGAATGTCTGCCAATACATTTCAGCGCATGAAAAACGGTGAGGCAATCACCACGCGTACGATAGATACTTTATGCTTTATTTTGGACTGCGAAGTCGAAGATATCATCAGGCACGATAAGACAGGCTAAAACTATTACGAAAAAGCAGGCAAAAGATATGGACACGATCTCAGCAATTAAAACACGTATTCTTCATCTATGCGCGGAGCGCGGCATCACAATCAACCGGCTGGCTACCATATCGGCGCTGCCGCCGTCCTCTGTCAAAAACATTCTGTACGGAAGGAGCACTGATCCGAAAATCTCGACGATTAAAAAATTGTGCGACGGTCTTGACATGACGCTGGGGGACTTTTTCAATTCACCGGAATTTGACAATTTAGAGCCGGAGATCAGATGACTTTCTCGCACCGTGAAATACGCAAGGCTGATCGACCGGCTCGACACGCCGGCACGGGCCGCGAATCGTTGCCCTTAACTGCCAACGTGCCTCCCGGGCATCTGACTTTACATAACCGTTTGCAGTTCCTGCATTTTCTGCTTAATCGTTTATGAAGTATGTTCTTTTCCTGAAATCTGTCTATAAATAATCTGCAGATTGTTTTCCTTTGCGCACAGCCCCTGACTAATCCCGTCATCTATATATCTGCCCTTAATTTCTCCGGAAATAATTTTATCGCACAGTTGCCTGTACCTTGAAAAAATATTTTCATTGACAGGGAGTTCATGATGAGACGGAAATATCATTTTGCCGGAATGTTCTCTGTAAAATTTTTCTGTTTTTTCAACAGATTGTTTGTATTCTTCGACACTGGTGGAATGGTCAAGCCCCAGCAGCACGCCTCTTTCACATAACATATCCCCGGGAAAAAGACTTCTCGTTTTCTCATCGAACAGACAAATGCTTCCCTGCGTATGTCCTGGAGTTTCCAGAAACAGTACTTTTCGGTTTCCAAGCTCAAAATAATTTTCGGAAGGCAACGGAACATATTTGCAGTTCTCCATATCGATACTTTCTTCCAATTCTTTCTTTACTGCCGGCAGTTTTGCTATCATGCGAAAGATTCTTGAAATGTCCATTTTATGCTGAAGCATATTCTGTAAATATTCACGGTCAGAATGCTCCCTCGCTGTTCTCCAATCTTTTTCAGACAGATAAACTTTCTGAAATACTCCGTTTCCCCCGATATGATCGAAATGTCCATGCGTATTAACTGGTATTATCGGTTTATCTGTAACATGACGTACATACTTCATAACATTTGTTGTTGAATATCCGGTATCAATAAGCAGCGCTCTTTCCCCGCCTACAACAAGAAACATATAGACATTCGATATTCCCAGCCAGTAGTACTTTATCTGATAAATGCCATCACCGATTTTTATTATCTTATTCTTATTCATAACGTATACTGCATGATGCCTCAAAAACCAGGACACCACATATCCTTTCTACTACAATTCCTTTAAAAAATCATTTACCACAGCTTCATATCTGTCATGATCACAAATGCTGTATGCATGTCCTCTTCCATGGAAGATCTCGATTCGTGACTGTTTATTGGAGGATGCCTGAAAAATTTCCTCTGCACAGTGCACATCCACTGCAGTATCTGCATCTCCATGCATGATACATACAGGTACTTTGGACGCCGCCACAGCATCAACAGGATTATTTTTTCTAATATCCGTTCCTGATTTCTTAGCCGTTCGCTCTACCAGCGGCATCAAGAATGGATTTGGTACAGAGATTATACTGTTTGCAACGTGCCTGATCCCGTCATACGCTCTCGCAGGTCCACAGTCTTCAATCACATAATCGATGTCACGGGATAGCTTCATGGCATTCATACAGCTCATAGCGCCCATTGATACGCCGTGAAGAACAATTTTGATTTCACTGCCGCACCGCTGCTTTACCCAGCAGATCAGCGCTGCAACATCTGTTGCTTCCAGATCCCCAAATGTCCCACAATCTGCTGTACTTTCCCCAAAACACCGTTCGTCAAATAAAACCGTGGAAAATCCCGATTTCCTGTATATTTCCG
>CAMTZV010000194.1 GCA_947086625.1 uncultured bacterium
CATCGACCGTAAAATAGCGGGTAATGCGCCCGCCAAGCCCGAGCCGTAAAAGCCCCGCCGCCGCCAGCACAAGCGCGCCGTACTCCCCCGCGTCCAGCTTTGCAAGCCGTGTCAGCACGTTGCCCCGCACCGGCTCCACGCGCACATGCGGATACAGACTCCGAAGCTGCAGCGTCCGCCGCAGGCTTGCGCTTCCGACCGGAAGCGATAAGTCCGGAAGCGACAGATCCGGCACGCTCCGCCCCTGCGCCAGCACAAGCACATCCCGGACATCCTCCCGCTTTGCGTATCCGACAAGCGGCAGCTCCCGCGGCACATCCACCGGCACATCCTTCAGGGAATGAACACACAGATCAGCCCGGCGCTCAAAAAGCGCCGCCTCCAGCTCCTTCACGAACAGCCCCTTGCCCCCCGCCTGGTCGAGCCTGCGGTCCAAAAGCCGATCCCCGGTCGTCTTCATCGTGACGAGAACCGCCTCATAGCCCGGACAGCTCCCGTTAATATAGTCCACCAGCGTCTGCGCCTGCACCACGGCAAGGCGGCTCTCCCGGCTTCCCACAACCACACGCTTTTTCATACTTTACTCCTCCCGTTTTAAGATAACGCCCGTCCGACTACTCCTGTCCATGCTTTTTGCGGTCACGCTCCAGAATCTCTCGCAGCATCCCAAGCGCATCCCGAAACGTCTCCGGCTCGAGATTGTCCCGCAGATGAAACAGCATCCGCGAGACGGTCTTTTCCGCCGCCTGTGCCGCTGCCGCTTCCATGGCAGGCCCGTCGCAGCCCGTCATGCGCAAAAGCTCCGGCTCCATGCGCCAGCACATATCCTCAGCCGCAAGACGTGCGAGCATTCGCACCTGTGGGACGAGATCGCGGCACGCATACCAGCTGCGAAACTCCTGCGCGCCGCGCCGCGCAAGCTCCTTTCCCGCGTCGTACTGCTCCTGCATCGCACCCGATTTTGCACTTGCAAAATCATCGATATCGTAACGCCGCACAAACGGGAGCGCATCCACCGCGCAGTCGATATCCCGCGGCACGGCCAGATCCACGTAGATCTGCGGCGCGCTTCTCTCGCACGATGCAAGAGCCTCCCCTGTGATCGTCAGATTCGGGCTTGCCGTGGCGGAAAAAATAAAATCACACTTCGGAATATACGCGTAGCGCTCCCCGTAGCCGATGCGCACCGCCCCCGGCGGGATATCGACGACGCCGCTGTGGTACTGACGCACCGTCACATACACGTTTGCCCCCGCATCGAGCAGCGCCTGTGCCGTCAGCCGCCCCATCATGCCGTTGCCGATGACAAGGCAGGGGCGTCCCTTAAAGTCCTCCCCCATAGCCCGAAACCGCGCGATCGCCTCCGATGCGCACGACGGGTCGCCATGGCCGATGCGCACGCGCGTCTTAATCTGCTTTGCCGTCGTCACCGCCTGGCGAAAGAGCACCTCCGTCACCCGGTCCGTGGCATAACGCTCCCTTGCAAGTGCAAGCGCATCCCGCACCTGCGTTAAAATCTGATCCTCCCCGACGATAAGCGAGTGCAGGCCCGCCGCAAGCTCCATAAGATGCGTGACTGCGTCCATCCCCATGCGGCATGTCCACATGTCCCGATAAGCGTCCGCCGGCTGTCCCTTTGCCTCGCAGATCAGCCCGCAGAGATCACTCACAAACGGCTCACCCGCGCTCACATACAGCTCTGTCCGGTTGCATGTCGCGAGCAGCACCGCACCCTCGACATCGGGCCGTTTTCGCAGCATGTCTAAAAATTCTCCCGCCTGCTTTTTTGTAAACGAAAACAGCGCCCGCACATCCACGGAGGCGGCGTTGTGATCGATCCCAAGCATCCGTATTCTCATAGCTTCCTCCCAATGACAGCGGAAACCTTCAACCCGCCATCCTTTTTTTGCAGCCGCTCAGTCGGGTCTGCCCAGCAGATAGATGAGGGCGTTGCAGATCGCAGCCGCCACATTTGACCCGCCCTTTCTTCCCCGCGCGACGATATACGGCGCATTTGCCGTTAAGATCAGCTCCTTCGCCTGCACCACGTTCACAAATCCGACCGGAACGCCGATGATCAGACGTGGGCAAAGCCGCCCGCTTTGCATCAGCTCATAAAGCCGCACGAGCGCCGTCGGCGCATTTCCGATCGCAAAGATCGTCGGACGGTTCAGCGCTTCGGCGCGCTCCATACACACGGCCGCACGCGTAAGCCCACGGGCCTTCGCCTCCCGCGCCACATCCTCGTCCAACATAAAATTTAACACAACCCCACCGTAGTCTGCAAGCATTCGTTTGTTGATGCCGGCCTTCGCCATCTGGGTATCCGTGACGATGCACGCCCCCTCGCGGATCGCCTGAAGGCCCTGCTGCAGCGCTCCCTCGCTGAACACGAGTGTATCCGCATACGAAAAATCCGCCGTCGTGTGGATGACCCGCTTTATGATGGGCGCGTACTCCTCTCGCAGCGTCTTTCCCATCGCGGCAAGCTCCTCCCCGATGATCGCAAAGCTTTTCGCCTCGATATCCGCCGGAGAAACGTTTTCCAGCACAATGTGCGCCGAATCTGTATCAAAGGCGCCCAAAGCCTGCGCTGTTGTCTCATATTCCATCGCTTCCTCCCTTCCTTCCCGGTCAGCCACTGCCGGGATCCCCGTTTACGATACGGCAGACCGCCTCCATGTCCAGATGAGCGCGCAGCCCCTCTGCCAGCAGATCCAGCTGTTTTTCCCGGTACTGTTCAAGCGACACCGTATCCGCCGCATCGAGCGAAATGCCCTTTCGCTTTGCCAGAGCCAAAACGAGCGCTCCCGCAACGCCCGGCGCGTCAAAAATGCCGTGGACATAGCTTCCGTACACGCCGTCCTTCTGCGCGCCGTCCTCCTTTTTTACCCCGGTGATCACATCCTCTATGTCCGTACACGGACGAAGTCCCCCCGAAGCCGCCCGGCTCTCCCCCATATGGATTTCGTAACCCTCGATCGGAAGGCCCGAGAGATCAGAGAGCACCCCAGAGAGCGCGCCGAAGCTGCCCCGCACCCGCGTGCGCACCTTTTTCCCGGAAAAGGCCGTCCGCATCGCAAGCAGCCCCATGCCGCGCATCGCGCCGCCGCCCTCCGCACCGTGCGGATCGCACAGCTCCTCCCCCAGCATCTGATACCCGCCGCAGATGCCGAAAATAACCGTTCCGCCCGCGTGCGCCCGCAGAAGCGCCGCCTCCATACCCGACTCCCGCAGCCACCGCAGATCGCCCATCGTATTTTTCGTGCCCGGCAGGATGATCAGATCCGGCGTGCCAAGCGCCCCCGGATGCCCGACATAGCGCAGCCGGACCGCCGGCTGGTTTTCCAGAACGAGAAAATCGGTAAAATTCGAGATGCGGGGCAGACGCACGACCGCGATATCCACCGCGCCGCCCGCACCGCGCCCCAAAAAGCGCTCCGAGAGGGAGTCCTCGTCCTCCAGATCGACGTCCAGATACGGCGTCACGCCGACAACGGGAATCCCGCAGCGCTCCTCAAGCATCGCAACGCCCGGCGCAAGGATCGATTTGTCCCCGCGGAACTTGTTGATGACAAGCCCCTTCACCCGCGCGCGCTCCGCGGGCGCAAGCAGCGCGAGCGTCCCGACAAGCTGCGCGAACACGCCGCCGCGGTCGATATCGCCCACGAGGAGCACCGGCGCATCCAAAAGCTCCGCCAGCCCCATGTTCACGATGTCGTTGTCCCTCAGGTTGATCTCGGCGGGCGAGCCCGCCCCCTCGATTACAAGCAGCTCATAGCTTTTTGCCAGCGCGTCGTAGGCGCGCCGGATCTCCGGCAGAAAACGCGTCTTTTTCGCGTAATATTCCCGCGCGTCCATGTCCGCGTACACCTCGCCGTTTACGATGACCTGCGAACCGGTGTCGTTTGTAGGCTTTAAAAGGATCGGGTTCATCGCAACCGTCGGCTCGATGCCCGCCGCCTGCGCCTGCAAAACCTGCGCGCGCCCCATCTCAAGCCCCTCCGCCGTAATAAAGGAATTCAGCGCCATATTCTGGGATTTGAACGGCGCAACCCGATACCCGTCCTGATGAAAGATCCGGCACAGCCCCGCCGCAAGCAGGCTCTTTCCCACGCCCGACATCGTCCCCTGGATCATAATGTTTTTTGCCATACTCCTACCCCGCATTTTCCCACATCCTGCAGCAGCTCAGCCCAGAGCTTTCCTGTTACGAAATCTTTTGCCGCTATCCCGCTCCCCGCCGCCGTCTCCTTCAGGAACGGTGCACACCGCGCGGCGTCAGAGAAGCAGCCACAGCGCCTCTAAAACGAGCAGTCCGCACAGCCAGAACAGATACGTGCCCGCCCGCAGCAGCGAGATCGCGCGCAAAATGTCCGCCCGCTCCACCTCCCGCGTTTTTTCACCGATCGTTGGCTTCTCATGAATTTCCCCGAAATAGCTGGCGGGCCCCGCCAGCTCCACGCCCAGCGCCCCCGCCATCACGCTCTCCGTCTGCCCGGAGTTCGGGCTGGCATGGCAGCGCCGGTATGTGAGGTACACGCGCCACACGTCCCGCACGCGTCTGTTTTGAAGCTCCTGTCTCATATCGTCCGGAAAAGGCTCCCCGCCCCGGTGCACTCGTCCCGCACGCGCCGGGAAAACTGCCGCCCAGGCCTTTCGAAGCGCAAACGCG
>CAMTZV010000195.1 GCA_947086625.1 uncultured bacterium
GCGACATGCGCCCCGCGCGACGGCAGGGGGAAAGCGTCCCTGTCTGATTGCGCAGGAGCGCATAAGGAAATTTGCTGCTGACGCAGCATGCGCCCCGCGCGGGCAATATTTGTTCAGAGCCAAGGAGGATGCGCCGTGAAACAGAAGAAAAATCATGCGAACAGAAACAGACGCAGGAGCAGGAACCGAAACCGCCAGAGATTATGCAGATGCATAGGGCTTCTGGCGTGGACGGCATTTTCATACCTGTCGCTGCTCTCGTACATTCCGGACGAGATTTACTTATCAAAAGAGGCGGGCGAGACGCCGCAGTTTGCCACGTCGCTTCCGGTGAGCGTGGATTTTGCGGAGGATGCGCAGCCGGTATTTGGGGCGCAGCGCGTCGCGGCGGCGGAGGAAAACGACGGCATACTTTCGTGCCGTCTGTTCCATCTGCTTCCGATCAAGCAGGTGGTCGTGCACTATACCGACCGCAAAACGGTGACGGCGGCGGGGACGAACATCGGCATCTATTTAAAAAATTCCGGTGTGCTCGTCGTGGAGTGCGCAAGCTTTACCGACGATAGCGGCGCGCTCATCTCGCCGTCCGCCTACCGCATCAAGGGTGGGGATATCATCCGAAGCGTCGACGGGGAGCCGGTGGAGACGAAGGAGGATCTCATGAACGCGGTCGCGGAGAGCGAGGGCGGCCGGATGATCTTAGAGGTCTACCGCGGCGGAGAGACGATCGAGGTGGCGGTTAAGCCGCAGATGGCGGCGGACGGAAAAAACAAGCTGGGTGTCTGGGTGCGCGACGATATCGCGGGCATCGGTACGATGACGTTTGTGACGAAGGACGGGGACTACGGCGCGCTCGGCCACGGCGTCAGCGATATCGACACGGGCTCGCTCGTGCAGATCGATACCGGGGACATTTACGAGACGAAGATTACGGGCATTTCCAAAGGGAAAAAGGGCGAGCCGGGTGAGGTCAGCGGGCTGATTCAGTTCCGCCAGTCGGCGTATCTGGGAAGCGTGGGTGAAAATACGGGGATCGGCATTTTCGGAAAGCTCGAGCACCTGCCGGAATCTCTGGAGGGCGTGGAAGAGATTCCGGTCGGCTACAAGCAGGAAATCGAGCAGGGCAGGGCGCAGATCATCTGCTCGGTGGCGGGCGCGCGCACGAGCTATGACATCGAGATCGAGACGGTAGACTACCACCCGAGGGAGGAAAACAAGGGCATCCGCTACCGCGTCGTCGACGAGCGGCTGTTAGCGGAGACCGGGGGCATCGTGCAGGGGATGAGCGGCAGCCCCATCATCCAGAACGGGCGGCTCATTGGCGCGGTCACGCACGTGTTTGTGGACGACCCGACGCGGGGTTACGGGATTTTCGCGGAGCGGATGCTCGACGAGCTGTGAGAAAGGGAAGACAGAGATTGTGCAAAATAGACAAAAAAATATGAAATCACTATAAACATTTTTTGTATAATAGTTGACAAAAGGTCTTTGAACAATTATACTTTCATCAAACGACAAAATTTTCCTAAAAATTCCATTGGAAAATGCAGAGATCTTACAATAGCAGCGGAAAGGATATCCTATGACGGAGTGTTATTATGCAAGAAGCGCGAATGCATCCGGGGAAAAAGAGCCCTTAAGGCATCATGCCAAACGTGCCGGCGAATTGTGCGGCGAATTTTTAAGACCAATCGGTTACGCTGAAATCGGAACGATTTTGGGGGGATTGCATGATTTTGGAAAGGCAAGCAAGCGGTTTGCGGAGGTGCTGGAGGGCAGGCGCGTGCATGTGAACCATGCTTATCCGGGTGCGGCTCTGGCGTATTTTCGTTATAAACAGAAGAAAACAGCCAGAATGCTGGCAATTGTGATTGCCGCACATCACAGCTATCTGGACAGCAGCTGTCTAATGAGGCTGAAGGAACTGTGGCAGGGAACAGGCCCCGGGTACGACGAAGACGGCAATCTGTTTTCGCTGTTTGGCATGTCAGAGATGAAAGAGGCCTTAGAAGCATTTCAGGCAGAAAATCTTCCGTTTATGCAAATAAAAATTTCAAAGCTGCTTCCGAATGAGGAGGATCCGATTGCCGATATGCTGTTGGCACGCTTTTTGCTTTCTGCGCTTGCAGATGCAGATTACTCGGCTTCAGCAGAGCATTTTCAGCCGGATTACATGAAAACGCATACCGGCCCGGCACTGAATCCGGAAGACGCTTTGGACCGTCTTTTGCAGATACGGGCTGAAAAACAAGAGCTTTCCAAATCGTCACCAATACTGAATGACCTTCGGGATCAGCTTTTTGAGGACTGCCTGCATGCCGCAGAACTACCGCCGGGGCTGTATACATTGACGGCGCCTACCGGGTTGGGGAAGACCCTGAGCCTTTTTGCTTTTGCAGCAAAGCACTGCATAAAACACAGACAGATGCGCAGGATGATTCTGATTCTCCCTTATCTTGCGATTATGGAGCAGAACGTCCGGGAATACAGGAGGATTGTCCCGGAGCTGCTGGAGAGCCACAGTGCCGCAGTTTTGGACGAGAGGGCCAGGCTTTTGGCGGAACGGTGGGACGCGCCCTGTATTGTCACCACAAATGTGGGCTTTTTTGAGCCGTTGTTTTCTGCCAGGCCAACGGGCTGCAGGCATCTGCATCAGCTGGCAGACAGTGTGATTGTTCTGGATGAAGCCCAGTCTCTGCCTCCGGATTTACTGGAAGTTACGCTTCGGACGGTAAATCTGCTCTGCAATCAGTACGGCTGTACGGTGGTATTTTCTACAGCTACACAGCCGTCTTTTCAATATCTTTCGGGTCTGCAATGGAAGCCAAAGGAAATTGTTCCGAATCCGGAGAGGCTTTTTCAGGCTACAAGGCGCGTTACATATGATTGGAGGATTGAGGGGCAGATTCCATACAGACAAATCGCAGAGGAGCTGATTTCGCATAGACAGGGATGCGTCATCGTCAATCTGCGGGCGCATGCGCAAAAGCTCTTTCATATTCTGGAGGAAATCGTATCGGAAGCGGCGTCAGAGGCTATTTTTTATTTGACCAGCGACTTGTGCGGAGCGCATCGGACCGAAGTTTTGGATGTTATCAAGGAGCGGCTTGCAGAGAGAAAGGACTGTTATCTGGTTGCCTCCCAGTGTATTGAGGCTGGTGTCGATTTGGACTTTCCTGTAGTCTATCGGGCATTGGCGCCTCTGGAATCTATCATTCAGGCGGCCGGCAGATGCAACCGAAACGGTGACCGTGACGATGGGAAGGTGATTGTTTTTCTCCCAAAAGAGGAACGTCTGTACCCTCCCGGGGCATATTACCAGAGAGCTTCCCTCTGTGTAAAGACACTGGCTTCCCGGCATCCAATCGATTGCTCGAACCTGAAGCATATTGAGGAATACTACGAAATCCTGTATTCCAATGGGGAGGGGGATAAGGAAACGATGAAACAGGCATTGGAAGACAGGGATTATCGAAAGGTACAGGAAGCATATAAACTGATTGAATCCGGGGGCGTACAGGTAATTGTCCCCTGGAAAGATGAAATGGAGCTGTTTTGCTCTCTTCGGGAAGAATATGAGAAAACGGGGCTCACGCGGGATTTGATCAGGCGGGCCAGACCGTTGACGGTTTCTTCTTTTGCGGAGGACAAGGTGAAAGAGTGCTGTATTCCACTGTTTTTCCGGACATATGGGAGAGAAAGCGAGGTACAGGCCGACTGGTATCTTCTGGGGAATCCGGAGTGCTATCATGAAAAGTTGGGACTAAATTTTGCAGCTTTGGAGGCTTTTGACGGGATGTTTTGAGAAAGGGGAGGTGAAGTATGAGTAAGAATCCAAGTGCAACCATTGAAGTCTGGGGAGATTTTGCCCTCTGGACGCGGCCCGAGAGTAAGGTGGAACGGATGACATATGCGGTGCCCACACCCGGCGCAATCAGAGGGCTGTTATCCTCTATTTATTCCAAGCCGCCGGAATTTTACTGGCAGGTACAAAGAATCGAAGTGTTATCGCCCATCAGCTACATATCATTTAAGAGGAATGAAGTAAAAAGTAAAATGATGAAGATTCCTCAGGCCAATGTTCTGAAGGCATGCATCGACATAGAAGATGACAGGACGCAGAGGCAGTCCGTTGTTCTGCAGGATGTCCGCTATCGGATTACGGCAGAAATTGTGCCAAGAGCTACTTATGGCCATGCGCCGGGAAATCTGATGGATCAGTTTGAACGAAGGGTAAAACGGGGCCAGGCATTCATGCAGCCATGTATGGGGACACGGGAATTCCCGGCCTATTTTGAGTGGGCTTCCGGCGCGGGAGAACCCATTGATGTTACGATGGATTTGGGGTTCATGGTGTATGATGTATTTAATCTGCACAAATGGGGCGTCACAAAACAGGCAGAGCCTGAGGTTTCACTGTTTCATGCGCATTTGAATCGGGGCGTTCTGGAAGTTCCGCCTTATGATTCACCGGAAGTCCTGAAAGGGGGAAAGGAGCCAGAAGCATATGCTTGAGGAATTATATCGGTATGCGGTTGACCATGAGATTGCCGCCCGTCCCGGCTTTAAGCCCAAGCGCCCCAAGGCGTATTTTCATCTGTCTGCGGCGGGGCAATTTCTGGATTTGGAAGTCAGGGAAAAAAATGCGGAAGCAGTGAAAGCGCCGG
>CAMTZV010000196.1 GCA_947086625.1 uncultured bacterium
GAAATTCTTTCACCAGATCCGGGTGATCCTTCAGGAAATCCCCGTTTGCGATGACGACCGCGGTCGGATAATCGCCGTTTAAAAACAGCTCGTCATAGTCCAAAAGCACCGTGGCATTTCCGTTGTTCTCGATGGTCGTTCCCCACGGCTCGGGGACAAGCGCCGCGTCGACGCTCCCGTTGTCCATGAGGTTTACGATGTCGGCGTTTGAGCTGGCGCTGACGGTGACGTCGCCGCCCTGATCGACGGTTTTCAGGCCGTTTTGCGTCAAAAGATCCAACAGGCACAGATGCTGGGTGTTACCGATCTGCGGCACGGCGATCTTTTTTCCGGCGAGGTCTGCGACGGAGGAGATGCCCGCGTCGTTTCGCACTAAGAGGACAGCGCCCGCGTTTGTGGCGTTGGAGATGATCTTTACGTCGCCGTTTGACTTGACGTTTGCATTGATCGCCGGAACGGGGCCGATGTAGCCCAGGTCGATCTCCCCGGCAAAGACTGCCTCAATCTCGGCAGGGCCGGCGTTAAACGAGGTCCACGTCACGTTGCAGCGGTCCTTCCACGCCTCCTCGAGGGTGCCCTGGTTTTTCAGTACAAGCGCCTGCGTGTGGGTGATATTCGGAAAGTAGGCGATGCGCACATCGGTTTGTCCGTCTGCGTCGGCGCCTCCAGAGCTGCAGCCCACGGCGAGTACCAGCAGCAGGGACAGCGGAAGCAGTTTCAGATACTTCAGGAAACATTTCATATGAAGGAACTCCTTTTTTATAAAATTTTGTTGGACCATGCAGCAGATGCAGAGCCCTAAGCCAAATTGCAACTATTTTACAACAGAAATGTGAAGAAAAAATGGAAGAATGGAAAAAAGTAGTGTATAGTAAAAAGAAATGGTAATAGTGAAGCCACAGGCTGGATTGTTACAGGAAATGCGCGCAGAAAACGCGTGCGGAACGAAAAGGAGATCAAACGTATGAGATACGACTGGCTGGATTGCTATTTGATGGAAAAAACGGGTGTGGAGAAGGATTTGAAAAAGGAGTGGAACTGGGTGCGCTACCAGATCGGCGGGAAGCTGTTTGCGGCGCTGTGTCTGGACGAGCATGACATGCCTTATTATATCACGCTCAAGCTCGACCCGGAGGAGGGTGATTTTTTGCGCCGGCAGTACGAGGACATCGTGCCGGGCTACTACATGAACAAGACGCACTGGAACTCCGTAAAGCCGGACGGGGCTGTTCCGGACGAGCTTTTAAAGGAGCTTCTCGACAAGTCGTACGGGCTGGTGCTCGGCAGTCTGAGTAAGAAAAAGCAGAGAGAGATTCTGGCGGCCGCCGCGGAGGAAAAAGGGGCGGAAACCGTGAAAAAGGAAGGCGCATTCTAATGAACATCCTGATGATCGAAGACGACTTAAGCCTTATCCGGGGGCTGTCCTTCGCGCTTGAAAAGCAGGGCTATGCGCTCACCGTCGCGCGCACCTGTGAAAAGGCGCGGGAAAAATGGGAGCAGGGAGGCTATGACCTCGTCATTTTGGACGTATCGCTGCCGGACGGAAACGGCTTTGACCTGTGCAGAAAAATAAGGGAGACGTCAAACGTTCCGCTTCTGTTTCTGACCGCCGCGGACGAGAAAACGGACATGGTTATGGGGCTTGATATCGGCGGCGATGATTATATGACGAAGCCCTTTCGGCTGGCGGTGCTCCTGTCGCGCATCCATGCGCTGCTGCGCCGAAGCGGCGGCCTTCGGGAGGCGGATGCGAAAATATCCGCGGGCGGCATCGTTTTAAACCGATTGGAGGGCGCAGCGTACAGGGACGGGGAAAGGCTCGCGCTGACGGCGGGGGAGTACCGGCTGCTGTGTGTGTTTATGGAGCACCCGGGCATCGTGCTCTCGCCGGAGCAGATTTTGGGAAAGCTGTGGGACTGCGACGAAAATTATGTGGACAATAACACGCTTACCGTCTACATACGCAGGCTGCGCAAGAAAATCGAGGATGATCCGGGCGAGCCGAAGCGGATCGTGACGGTGCGGCGCATGGGGTATAAGTGGAACGCGTGAGCGGGAAAGCCGGGCGCGGCCATAACGCTCCATGCCGGGTGGAATACGTGAGTGGGAAGCCTGTGCGGATGGGCGTATGCCGCAGCCGTGATGTGGGGGGTGCGAGATTATGAGACTGTTTGTAAATCGTGAGACGCGGGTGTTTTGTCTGGCAGCCGCCGCGTGCATTGCCGTGTTTTTGGCCTTTTCCGGTTTTATGCTGGCCGTTTTGCCGGAAAATGCCATATATGTGATATGGGTCGGCGCGCTTGCGGTCATGCTTTTTATGGCGGGGGCTTTTCTCGTTTATGAAAACAGGCGGCAGCGGATCATCGAGCGTGCGCGGATTCAGATCGTGGAATATCTGGCGGGCAATGAGCGTGCGCGGATTGCATGCGACGAGGAGGGCGGACTGTACAGGCTCTTTCACGAGGTGAATGTGATGGCGGCGGTCTTAAACGCACACGCAGAGCGGGAGGAGCGCTCAAAGGAATTTCTGAGGGACACGATCTCGGATATTTCCCACCAGCTAAAGACGCCGCTGGCTGCGCTGAGCATTTATAACGATATCATCCGGCAGGAGGCGGGGACGGCGGAGACGGTCAGCGAGTTCGCGGGGCTGTGCGAGGAGGAGCTGGAGCGTATCGGGACGCTTGTGCAGAGCCTGTTAAAAATCGCGAAGCTTGACGCGGGCATGATTGTCCTTGAAAAACGCGAGGTGGCGATCGCTGATCTGGCGGAGCGCGTCAAAAGGCGCTTTGCCTGGCGCGCGGCGCAGGAGGAAAAGGAGCTTGCGTTTTCGGGAGGTGAGGAGATTACGCTGCTCTGCGACGCCCTCTGGATGACGGAGGCGGTTGACAATCTCGTAAAAAACGCGCTCGACCACACGAAGCCGGGGGATGTGATTTCACTCTCATGGGATGTACACGCGGACCACGTACAGCTCGCGGTCAGCGACAGTGGCTGCGGCATCCACCCGGAGGATCTGTACCATATTTTCAAGCGCTTTTACCGCAGCCGTTTCGGGGAGGAAACACAGGGTGTCGGGCTGGGGCTTCCGCTTGCAAAGGCGATCGTCGAGGCGCACGGCGGCATGATCGAGGTCGACTCGACGCCCGGCGTGGGGACGACGTTTGTGGTGACGTTTTAAATCAGAGCCGGTTTCCCTACAAAATTGTAGGCTTATATTCATCCTGCCGTAAGCTGCGCGCGTTATTCTGATACCGAAATATATTTAAGAAAGAGGTGCAGACAATGAATTTACTGGAGGCCGAATCAGTCTCAAAGACGTACGGGAGCGGCGAGACGCAGGTGCAGGCGCTTAAAAACGTCAGCTTTTGTGTTTCAAAGGGCGAATTTGTGGCGGTCATCGGGGAGTCCGGCTCGGGCAAGAGTACGCTCTTAAATATGCTCGGGGCGCTCGACGTGCCGACGTCCGGCAAGGTGTACATCGACGGCAGGGATGTGTTTGCAATGAAGGAGCGGGAACTGACGATTTTTCGCCGCAGGAACATCGGGTTTATTTTTCAGGCGTTCAATCTGATTCCGGAGCTGACCGTGGAGCAGAACATGATGTTTCCGGTGCTGCTCGACTATCAGAAGCCCGACCGCGGATATCTGGAGGAGCTTCTGCGCGAGCTGAACCTGACAAAGCGAAGGAAGCATCTGCCCGGTGAGCTTAGTGGCGGGCAGCAGCAGCGCGTGGCGATCGGGCGCGCGCTTTTAACACGTCCGGCGCTCATTCTCGCGGATGAGCCGACCGGAAATCTCGACTCGCAAAACAGCAGGGAGGTCATCGGAATGCTTAAGCGCGCGTCCAGGACGTATGAGCAGACGATCATCATGATCACGCACAACGGCAGCATCGCACAGTGCGCGGACCGCATTCTGCGGGTGTCGGACGGCGTTTTGAAGGATTACGGAAGCGTGCGGGACATCCGTGAGGCAGTTGCAAGGCAAAACGAGAAGCAGGCGGCCGGGATGCCTGTCGGTGCGACGGCCGTGGGAGAAACGGGCGGACGATATGAGAAAGGGGGAAGGTAACATGCGAAGCTATTTGAGCCTTGTCCCGATTTCGGCAAAGGTGCACAGGAGAAGGAACCGCATGACGCTCTTCTGCATCATCATCGCGGTGTTTCTTGTGACCGGAATTTTCAGTATGGTGGATGCGATGAACGAGATGGAGAAGGAGCAGACGAAGCTCGTCCACGGGAACTGGCATGTGAGGTTAAAAAACCTTTCAGAGAAGGAGGCAGAGGAGATCGCGGCCAGGGAGGACGTCGCCGCCGCGTCGTGGTATGAGGTGGAAAACCTGAAAACGGGTAAAGCCGCGTTTGGGGAGGTGGGAAAAAGCTACAGCATCTGCGGTATTCCGACGGCAGTCTGCGGCGTGCAGGAGCCGTTTGTGTCGGATATCATGTACTATTTCAGCGAGGGCGCCTCCCTTGCGGACGATGAACAGATCATTCTGACGGAGGAGGCAAAGGAGCTGCTCTCCGTGGATGTGGGCGATACGGTAACGCTTGACACGAAGGAGGGCAGCTTCCCGTTTACGGTCAGCGGCTTCCGCAAAAATGACAGCCGCTGGGTCGACTC
>CAMTZV010000197.1 GCA_947086625.1 uncultured bacterium
GACCCATGCTCGCATGAGTGAGCACATGACGCAGACGATGAGCAGAGCGCCCGTTTATGAGCAGAGTTGGCTGCGTCAGCACGGGAAAGCGCCGCAGGCGCCTCTGCGAATGGCGCGGGCTGAACTGTTGCAGCCGTTCCGAGTTCAGCCATCGCACATGTCACAGCCCTCTCTCATTTGAAATAAGACAGATACCCGCCCACAAACACGATGAGCACGATCAGCGGCAGCACAAAGCTCACATACTGCTTCGTCCCGCCCGGGTACGGCAGGCCCTTTCCGATGGACGTCTCCTTCATAAAGTTGTCCCAGCCCCACCCGTAGCGGCGCGTACAAAACAGCACAAACACGAGGCTTCCAAGCGGCATCAGATTGTTGCTGAGCAGAAAATCCTCCAGATCGAGGACGCTTGAGTTGCTTCCAAGCGGCTGGAACCCCTGCCACAGGTTAAACCCGAAAATGCACGGGAGCGCCAGCACGGCGAGCAGCACAAAATTAACTCCCGCCGACCTTGCGCGGCTGCATCCTGTCAGATCCATCGCGTACGTGATGATATTTTCGATGACCGCGATGACGGTCGAAACGGCGGCAAACACCATAAAGAGGAAGAACAGGCTTCCCCAGAAGCGTCCGCCCTCCATCGCGTTAAAAATGTTCGGAAGCGTGATAAAGAGCAGGTTCGGCCCGCTGTCCGGCTGCACCCCGAAGCTGAAGCATGCCGGGAAAATAATCAGCCCCGCCAAAAACGCCACAAGCGTGTCCAGCCCCGCCATATAAAGCGCGTCGCTCGTGAGCGAATGGCTCTTGTCGATACGGCTGCCAAACACGGCGAGCACGCCGATCCCGATGCTCAGCGTGAAAAACGCCTGTCCCATCGCTGCGAAGACTGCCTCCCACAGGCCGCTCTCCACCATCGCGCCGAAATCCGGGCGCAGGTAATACGCAAGCCCCACCTCGGCGTTTGGCAGTGCAACCGAGCGCACCGCAAGGATGATAAGCAGCACAAAGAGCATGGACATCATGATCTTCGTGACACGCTCCACGCCCTTTTGAATGCCGATGGCGCATACCGCGAACGAAAAGACGAGCACGATGATCGTGCACACCACCATCACGCCGGGATCGTCCAGCAGGCCCGAAAAGACGCCCGCGACCTCCTCCGTGGAAAGCCCCTGAAAGCGGCCCTTTGCCATCTCCACGAAATAGTAGACGAGCCAGCCGCTGATGACCGTGTAAAACATCATCAGAAGATAGCTGCCGAGAATCGTAAAATATTTAAACACGTGCCACTTTGTGCCCTTTGGCTCCAGCAGGTCAAACGAGCGCGCCGTGCTCTGCTGGCTCGCCCGCCCGATCGCAAACTCCATGACAATAATCGGAAGGCCCAGGATGACAAGAAAAACCAGATATAAGATTACAAACGACGCTCCGCCGTACTTCCCCACGATATAGGGAAACCGCCAGATATTTCCAAGCCCGATTGAACAGGCCGCCGTGATCAGAATAAAACCCAGGCGCGATGAAAAATGTTCCCGCTCCATGTGACACCTTACCTCCTTCTTGCTGCTTCAGACTTTATCGCTTCATATATTTATCATAGATCTCATAAAAATTTGCGCTCTCAAACTGCTCCATGTCCTGAATGGAGAGCTTGTTCCACACGCTTTCGTTGAGCTGCGATTCAAGCGTGGAAACGAACGGCTCGTAGATCTCCCGAAACGCCTCTACTTTACGTGCCGCAACGATATCCGACTTGTGAATCTCCGTCAGCTCCTCGTCGTATTTATTGTCGCAGTAAAAAATGTACCAGCCCTTTTCCACCGCAACCAGCTCGGACGTCTCGCCGCTTTCCATGGAAAAAACGACGTCCTCCGCCTC
Source organism: uncultured bacterium (assembly GCA_947086625.1). Taxonomy (GTDB): domain Bacteria; phylum Bacillota; class Clostridia; order Lachnospirales; family Lachnospiraceae; genus W0P33-017. The sequence goes on from CAMTZV010000197.1 coordinate 1,879, forward strand.
CTTCGGCAGCATACCACGCTCAAGCGTAACCGCGATCTGGCCCGCTTCGTTGTAGTTCGCCGCCACCGTGGAAAATTCCATCTCCGCCTCAAGATCCGCGATCGCCTGCTTCGCACGCGCCTCATCCGTCACAAAAATCTGGCGGATCTCCATGACCCGCGCCTCGTCGTCGCTGACCTCCTCGTTCACGTTTTCCACGAGCAGCCCGTAGAGCTTTTCCGCAAGCGCATATTTCGCATAGATCTCCTGCACCTGCTCCTGCGTGATACCCAGGTACGCGGACTCGTCCTCCGAAAGCGACCGGAAGCAGTCCTCGCCCGCCCACTTTGTCAGCTCCAGCTCCTCGTCCGTCAGCGTCACCTCGCGCTCGCCGGCCAGTGCCATCATGCAGTACACCTGCGTGATCTCATTCATGCTGATATTTTTCACGTACTGCTCGAGCTTTTTTTTGACCTTCAGATCCTCATTTTTCAGCAGATCGATGCCGTAGCTTTTGCTGTGCAGGTTCATATTATTCACGAGCAACAGCTTCATAACCGGAAGCGGGCACGATTTCCCACCGATCATAAACAGCTCGTTTTCCGTCATTCCCTGGTTGATCGTGACCTCCTCACCGCCAACCCGGCAGCCCGCGCAGCCCAACGCGAGAAGGACTGCGAGCACGGCCGCCGCAAAACGACCACTCACCTTTTTCATGATTTTCTCCTGTGTATGTTTTTCATCGGGCAGGGGAGATTTTCCCCTGTGCCTGAAAGCGCTTTTATACGCACAGGCGATAAAGCCGGCCGGATGTTTCAAGCGAACAGCGTCCGAGAGCCGGCGTTATCTGGAAACGGTTCGTAAAATACTGCGCGCCACAGACAGCCCGTTTGCGGATGCCTGCTGAAGGCCCCGCGTGACGCTTGCCCCGTCTCCGATGGCCCGAAGCCCCTTGATGCTCGTCTCAAAATCAGTGTTCACAACGACCTTGTTGGAGTAAAATTTGACCTCCACGCCGTACATGAGCGTCTCCTCGCTGGCAATGCCCGGCGTCACCTTGTCGAGCGCCTCGATCATCTCCTCGATATCAACCATGATCCGGTGCGGGAATACGAGCGAGAGATCCCCCGGCACCGCGTCCTTGAGCGTCGGGATCAGGTTGTTGCGGCACAAACGCTCCTCCGTCGTGCGCCTGCCCCGCTTGAAATCGCCGTATGTCTGCACCATGATCCTGCCGTCGCAGAGCATGTTCGAGAGCTGTGCGATCTGCTTGCCGTACTCGATCGGCGTCTTGAACGGCTTCGTGAAATTTTTGGACACGAGCAGCGCAAAATTCGTGTTGTTCGTCTTCATATCCTGTGATTTGTAGGCATGCCCGTTCACAACCGCAAGCCCGTTGTCGTAATACTCCGTGGCAACCTCACCGGACGGGTTCGTACAAAACGTGCGCACCTTGTCGTCAAAGGTCGGCGTGTAGTAGACGAGCTTCGCCTCGTAGAGATTCTTGTTCAAAAGCTCCATGACCTCGTCGCGCACCTCCACGCGCACGCCGATGTCCACAGTCCCCACCTGCGTCTCCACGCCGGTTTGCTTGCAAATATGCGAAAACCAGTCCGCGCCCTCACGTCCGACCGCCGAGACGATCTCATCCGCATAAAGCGTTTCGCCCGCGTCGGTGCGCACGCCCTTTGCCGCGCCGTCTTCGATGAGAATCTCCTCCACCATCGTCTCAAATTTCATCTCCACACCCTGCGCGAGCAGATGCTCCTGGAGCTTTGCGTAAATTTTATAGCCCTCCTCGGTGCCCAGATGGCGGATCGGGCACTCGATCAGCTTGAGCCCCGCATTGATCGCCTTGCGGCGGATCTCGCGGATCTCCTTCTCCTTGTCGACGCCGTACACATTTTTATCCGCGCCGAATTTCAAATAGATCTCGTCGGACTCACGGATCAGCTCCGCCGCCGCCTCGTACCCTAAAATATCCGGCAGCGTTCCGCCCACGTCCGGCGAGAGTGAGAGCTTTCCGTCCGAAAACGCGCCCGCGCCCGCAAAGCCGGTCGTGATGCTGCACGGCTTACAGCCGACGCACACCTTCGTCTTGCGCTTCGGGCAGACGCGGTTCTCAATCCTTCTGCCCTTTTCCACGAGCAAAACCTTTAGCTCCGGCTTTTTGTGTATCAGCTCATAAGCGCAGAAAATGCCCGAAGGCCCTGCTCCGATAATGATAATGTCATATCGATTACTCATATCAAAAATTCCTTTCCGTCTCGCAGCTTTTTTTCAAAGCCGCTTCGTTCCCATGAAATCCCCGCAGACAGCCGGCGCCCCGTCCTACGACTCCACGATCAGATAGCGCCCGCCGGAGAGTCCAAACACCTCCGGCTGCTCCAAAAGCTCCTCCGTGGACATGCCGCACAGATCGAACCCTGCCTCCTCGAAGTAGAGACGCAGCTCTTCTTCGCTGCTGCAGACGACTGCCATGCAGTCCTCCAGAAAATATTCCGCTTCCTCCAATGTCTCCGCCACCGGCTCCGGAAAAAGCTGTAGCTGTTTGTCCAAAAAAAGCTGTAGATCCTGCTCACTGAATGTATTCATTGGCAATCCTCCTGAAGTTTTGTCCCGCTGGAACCCTGTACACTAGTGTAGTGCATCACTGATATTCAGCCAAACCTCCTTGTCTGATTTCCCATCGAACTGCGTTGTTTTCGGTCAACGATGCAACCGCAGGGTCTGCCCCAGCGAAGCGAGGGTATCGCC
>CAMTZV010000198.1 GCA_947086625.1 uncultured bacterium
TGTCCATGTGGGCGAGCCTGCCCGGGAGAAATCGGAATGCGGCGTGATCGAGCAGGTGCCCGGACGTCTGGACTATTTTGACATATTGAGGGATGCCGCCGCGTCAAACTGTTTGCTGGAAATTTTGCGTCCCGGCCAGTGCGGTTCGACGCTTCGGTATTATGAGGCTGTCTGTTATAATAAAAAGCTGCTGACGACAAACCGGAATGTGGTGAATCTTCCTTTCTATGATCCCCGCTTTATGAAAATATTTGAAAAGCCGTCCGACATCGACTGCGAGTGGGTCCGCAGACGGGAACCGGTTGATTATCATTATGACGGAAGGTTTTCGCCGGTGTATTTTTTAGAGGAGATACAACGCATTGAACACGAAAGAGGTGAAGCAAATGGAAAAACCGTTGATTAGCATTGTGATACCTGTTTATAAAGTAGAGAAATATTTGCCGAAATGTATTGAGAGCATAATCGGCCAGACGTATGAAAACCTTGAGATTTTTCTGGTGGACGACTGCTCGCCGGACGGCTGCGGCGCGATCTGCGATTCGTACGCCGGGAAGGACGTCCGTATCAGGGTTATCCACAGGGAGAAAAACGCCGGTGCGGCGGCCGCCAGAAACCTGAGCATTGAACGGGCAAAGGGGGAATATCTCTTTTTTGCGGACAGCGACGACTGGATTGCGCGGGATACGATCGAGGTACTTTTGAAGAAAATGAGAGAATACGATGCGGACTGCTGCGTGGGCGGCTGTGTTACGGTTCTCGAAGGTGCGGACGGGAAGCTTACCTATCAAAAAAGAAAGCGTGTGCCGGAGCATTGTAAGACCGCTCGTGAAGCGATGGAGCGGCTGCTTTTGCATGAATCTGCCGCATGGAACCGGCTTTACCGGCGCGAGGCGTTTGAGAAGCTGCGTTTTTCGGAGGGACGGATTAATGACGATGAGGCGATTGCGCTGCGGCTGTACGCAAATATGGAGCGCATTGTCTTTCTGGATCAGGATACCTACTATTACCGCAAACGAAAGGACAGCATCACGACGTCCGCATTTTCCTTAAAACAGCTGGACTGTGTAAAAAACAGCAGGGAAAATCTAAATTTTATCAGAAAAAATAATCCTGATTTAATTCCTGCTGCAGAGTTTAAATATATCAAAACGATGCTCTGGGCCTATGTGAACCTCTACAGGTTAAAGACAAAGGAGGCAAGCCGGGCGAGGGCCGAGCTTCGCCATGCAATCCGCAAAAACCGGAGACGGGCGCTTCAAAATCCGCATCTGGGCATTGCGCTCAAGGCGCTGGCGGTGCTGGTCTGACTTGGGGGAGTGGAAAAGACAAGATCCGCCTTGTCCCTGAGCGATTGAAAATTTGTGTTGAGACGAAAAATGAAATCGTATATAATAGTATGTAATCGAAAAGAAATACAAAAAATATAAAAACGCGTTGAAAAAACGGGAAAGGAAAGAAAGGACATGAAAAGAATTGGTTTATTGACAAGCGGCGGCGACTGCCAGGCATTGAACGCGGCAATGCGCGGCGTCGTAAAGGGAATGAGCGAGAGCACGAGCGAGCTTGAGGTTTACGGCTTTTTGAACGGTTATAAGGGCCTGATCTACGGCAATTACAAGCTCCTTACGTCCGCGGATTTCTCCGGTATCCTGACAAAGGGCGGCACGATCATCGGCTCGTCGCGCCAGCCGTTTAAGCTGATGCGCACACCCGACGAGAAGGGGCTCGACAAGGTTGAGGCGATGAAGCAGAACTACTACAAGCTGAATCTGGACTGTCTGGTTATTCTGGGCGGCAACGGTACGCAGAAGACCGCGAACCTTTTGCGCGAGGAAGGGCTTCACATCATCCATCTGCCCAAGACGATCGACAACGACATCTACGGCACGGATGTGACGTTCGGCTTCCAGAGTGCGATCAATATCGCCTGTGACGCCATCGACTGTATCCATACGACCGCTGCGTCCCACGACCGCGTGTTTATCGTGGAGGTTATGGGACACAAGGTAGGCTGGCTGACGCTTTACGCGGGCATGGCCTCCGGCGCGGACATCATTCTGTTGCCCGAGATTCCGTATGATATCGACAAGGTCATCGACGGTATCGAAAAGCGCAAAGCGGCGGGAAAGGGCTTCACGATCCTTGCGGTTGCGGAGGGTGCGATCTCCAAGAAGGACGCGAAGCTTTCCAAGAAAGAGCTTAAGAAAAAGATGGAGCAATACAAATATCCGTCCGTTTCCTACGAGATTGCGGATCTCATCAACAAGAAGACCGGCATCGAGGTGCGCGTGACCGTGCCCGGACATACCCAGCGCGGCGGCAGCCCGTGCCCGTACGACCGCGTGCTCTGCACGAGGCTTGGGGCGGAGGCTGCGAGATCGATCATGGACGAGGAGTACGGCTGCATGATCGCGATGGTGAACGGAAAAGTAAAGCGTGTGCCGCTCGGCGAGGTAGCCGGCAAGCTCAAGATGGTCAATCCCGACTCTCAGATCATCAAGCAGGCAAAATACGTAGGGATCAGTTTTGGTGATTAACGATGGCATATACGGCGTTATACCGGAAGTTTCGTCCGGGCGAGTTTGAGGATGTCAAGGGGCAGGAGCACATTGTGACGACCCTGAAAAACCAGATAAAGGCAGACCGTATCGGACATGCATATCTCTTTTGCGGTACGCGGGGAACCGGAAAGACGACCGTGGCAAAGATCTTTGCAAAAGCCGTAAATTGCGAGCATCCGGCGGATGGAAGCCCCTGCGGGGAGTGCGCTTCGTGCAGGGCGATCGCCGCCGGAAGCTCGCTGAATGTCATCGAGATTGACGCGGCCTCCAACAACGGCGTGGACAATATCCGCGAGATCAAAGAGGAGGTGACCTACTCCCCGACCGAGGGGCGCTTTAAGGTCTATATCATCGACGAGGTGCATATGCTCTCAATCGGGGCGTTCAACGCGCTGCTGAAAACATTGGAGGAACCGCCCTCCTACGTCATTTTTATATTGGCGACGACGGAGGCGCACAAAATTCCGATTACAATTTTATCCCGCTGCCAGCGGTATGATTTCCGCCGCATTTCCATCGATACGATCTGCGGACGGCTGAACGATCTGATGGAGCGGGAGGGCGTTGAGACGGAGGAAAAGGCGATCCGCTATGTGGCGAAGGCGGCGGATGGCTCCATGCGCGATGCGCTGAGTCTGTTGGATCAGTGTATCGCTTTTTATCTTGGAAAAAAGCTGACCTACGACCGCGTGCTCGACGTGCTCGGAGCGGTGGATACGGAGGTATTTTCAGGGCTGCTGCGCAAAATACTCGAAAAGGATATTACCGGGGCCATTGGGCTTTTGGAGGAGATAGTCGTCCAGGGCAGGGAGCTGGGACAGTTTGTGACGGATTTTACCTGGTATCTGCGCAATCTGCTGCTCGTACAAAGCGCCGATGACATGGAGGATGTTCTGGATATTTCCAGCGAAAACCTAAAAGCGCTGAAGGAAGAGGCCGGGATGGTGGAGCCTGATGTGCTGATGCGCTTTATACGCGCGTGCTCCGGGCTTTCGGACCAGATCCGTTATTCCACGCAAAAGCGTGTTCTGATTGAGATCGCGATCATAAGGCTGTGCCGTCCGGCAATGGAGCAGGATTTGTCGAGCCTGCTGCAGCGCATCGGCGATCTGGAAAAAAAGGTGGAGAACGGTGTTTATCCGGTACAAATGCCGGAGACAGCAGCGGCGGGCGTGAAAGCGGCCGTCTCCGTCCCCCAAAAACCGAAATTGCCGGAGGCAGTCCCGGAGGATGTGCAGCAGATTGTGAAAAACTGGAATCTCGTGCTCGGCGATCTGAGCGGCCTGATCCGCAATTATCTCAAGCATGCGCTGCTCTCCTTAGGCAGCGGAAACGAGCTGCTCATCGTTTTGGAAGACCCGGTTGCGGCCGAATTTTTAAACGACGGGGAGCGTTTGGCGGAGATTACACAGGCGATCGGGAAGAATATCGGAAAACAAGTGGCGATTCGCATTGCCGCAAACGAGAGCGGCCTGCCCGCAGAGGAAGCCTATGCAGATTTAGAGCAGCTTATCCAAATGGATATTGAAATAGAAGAGGACGTACAAGGAGGATTTTGAGATGGCAAAGAGAGGCGGTTTTCCCGGCGGGATGCCCGGAAACATGAATAATCTGATGAAGCAGGCACAGCGGATGCAGCGTCAGATGGAGGAGGCGAGCAAGGAGATCGAGGAGAAGGAGATCACGGCGGCGGCGGGCGGCGGCGTGGTTGAGGTCACGGTGTCCGGCAAAAAAGAGGTGACAAAGGTAAAGATCGATCCCGAGGCGGTGGACCCGGACGATGTGGAGATGCTGGAGGATCTGATCATGGCGGCGACAAACGAAGCGCTGCGCCAGATGGACGAATATTCCCAGCAGTCGATGTCAAAAATTACCGGAGGCATCGGAGGACTTGGCGGTCTGCCGTTTTGAAAGGATAAGCAGAAGCGATGGACTATTACAGCAAACAGATCAACCGGCTTGTGGAGGCATTGTCCATGCTGCCCGGCATCGGCTCAAAGACGGCCCAGCGGCTCGCGTTTCATATTCTGAGTATGCCAAAGGAGGA
>CAMTZV010000199.1 GCA_947086625.1 uncultured bacterium
AGCATGATGGACACGGCAAGCCCCTGAAAGGAGTCGGTGCCGTGCTCCTTGAAAATGTCCAGTGCAAGCCCGGTGGCCGCCGAGGAGGAAAACATTTTGACGAAGGCGACGGAAAACAGCTCCGACGGAAAACGGATCAGGGCGCAGAGCGGGGAGAGCAGTGCGGCGAACCATTCCAGAAAACCGCTGGCGCGCAGGACGCCGACCGCCACCATGAGTCCGACGAGGGTCGGCAGGATCTGCACGACAATTTTCAGCCCGCGGACGGCGCCGTGGATAAAGGTATCGTAAATATTACATTTTGTTAGTAAGCCATAGCCGACGACCGTAAAGATCAGAACCGGTATGACTGCATCCGACAAAAAAAGCAAAAACGACATAGCTCTTCTCCTGTTTCCAGTGTGTAGCGATCGGCGGGAAACAATTCCCTTATTGGATATCATATGAACGGCGCGGAAAAATGTGCATATACTGACAGGAGAACAAAACTTTTTTCCCGCGGACGAATCGGCGGCCCGGCTTTGGCATTTTTGGGAGAGGCCGCCTTAGCCGGGGTATGAGGGAGGATGAGGATGAATTATCTTTGGGGCGGTATGATCGTGATCGGTATCTTATTTGGCGCATTTCACGGGGGCTTCGGGCAGATCACGGCGGCGGCACTCGATTCCGCGAAGGAGGCGGTCAGCCTTGCCATCACGATGGCGGGCGTGATCGCGATGTGGACGGGGCTCATGGAGATTGCGGAACGGACGGGGATCGTGAAGGGCTGCGCGAGGAAATTGCGCCCGCTCTTGAAATTTCTCTTTCCGTCGCTGCCGGGAGAAAGCCGTGCAGGCGAGCTGATCGCGGCAAATTTTGTGGCAAACGTCTTCGGACTTGGCTGGGCGGCAACCCCGGCGGGGCTTGAGGCGATGCAGGAGCTGGAAAAGCTCGAGGAGGCGCGCAGAGCAGGGGATGCTTCTGCGGTGCGGGAGCGTAAGGGACGCGGGATGGGAAGGGGTGGACGAACCGGCGCGGCGGCCGTTCCCAAGGGTGTCGCCAGCCGTGAGATGTGCACGTTTCTCGTGCTCAACATCTCCTCGCTTCAGCTCATTCCCGTGAACATGATCGCTTACCGCAGCCAGTACGGCAGCGTCAACCCGGCGGCGATCGTCGGCCCGGGCATCGTGGCGACGGCGGTGAGCACGCTGACGGCTGTAGTGTGCTGTAAGGTGATGTGGGGGAGAAGAGGGTGAGATTTTCTATTTTCTGATTGTTTTGTAAAGGGTGATTTGGTAATATTATAGGTAATCAATGTGGCCTTACGTTTATGGAGGTTGAGATGCTAAAAGAAATTTCTATAGAGATTATAAGAAAGTGCCCGAATAACTGTATCCACTGTTCATCGTCGTCAACAAAATACTGCAGTGAGGTGCTGGATTACGATTTGTTTACGTCGGTCGTTCGCGATGCAGCAAAATTAGGGGCAGAGACAATCTGTTTGTCCGGAGGAGAGCCATTCTTACATAACAGAATCATAGATATGGTAAAATTTGCCGCATCGCTTGGGCTTCAGATCTACATATATACGAGCGGGATTGTTTTTGATGACAGCAATCGGCAAAAGGCAATCGACAGAAGTGTTCTGGAGTTCATTTCAAAAGATGTGACAAAACTGATTTTTAATTTGGAAGCGGCGACACCTTCTACATATGATGCGATTATGGGTACAACCGGTTGCTTTGAGATTATGAAGCAGTCCGTCCGTAATGCTCGTGAAGCGTCGATAACGGCGGAGGCACATTTTGTTCCGATGAGGCTTAATGTTGGCGAGGTGGAAGAGGTTGTGGAATTATGTAAGAGCCTGGACGTTTCCAAGGTTAGCTTTTTGCGTCTGGTACTGCATGGCCGGGCCTGGCAGAATGCATCTTCCATTGCATTGTCCGATGAGGAGCTGGCACGCTTGAAGGTATTTCTGAAAAAAATGCAGGAGCAGGCGGAAATCGATATTCGGATTGGCGTACCGCTTTCGATTGAGACGGAATGCCATAAGTGCGAAGCGGCAGAAGGGAAATTGAATATTAAATACGATGGGAAGGTATTTCCCTGTGAAGTTTTTAAAAACGAGCGCATGTCATCTTGTCTGGAGGGGATGCAGCCGGAAAGCATTTATGATCGTTCCCTGATACATATCTACAATGATTCCCCATATCTGAAAAAGGTCCGGGAATTGAGACAAAAATTTATATGTACGGAAAAATGCGAGACCTGTATAGGGCAGTATTTGATACAACAGGAGGAGGGGCGAAGTCATGGTAAATAAAGACCGTCAAATGTTAAATAAATGTATAAAGGATTCGGCTACAGTATTTCAAAATGCGAAATGTGAGCATCCACTGGACGAAGAAATTATTGCGAAGCTTCGCAGCCTTAACAATAAAATTGATAAAGACAGTGACGATTTTTATATATTCAGATTCCGTCAGGATATCATTGATCCGCTTTGGAAGACATTGATTGAAAAGGCGATCAAATGTCTGCGGTACTGCGATGAGCGTGAACCGTTTAAAGAAGCGGAAGAAAAAGGAGAGAAAAAAGTTCCCAAGGCATATGGAATTGACGAGTTAAAGGAATACTATGATAAATATGTAGAGTTTGAACGGTTACTTTATGGCTCTAACCGTTATTACAGGGATCATGTCATTCATGTTTTCAGAACATGGTTATCGGGAATCGTGTTAATGGTAAAAAATAACGGGGCGTATTTGTCCAAGCTTACGATAAATGAAAAGGATTCGGAGGTGGTGCTCTCCAATGAAGAGAAACTAAGTATGTGGACGATGATAGCGCTCACACATGATCTGGGTTATCCATTGCAGAAAGCAAAAAATATTATTGACACAACCCGGTCTATGGTAGCTACTTTTATTTCTAATCCGGATATTTCCATGGACTTATCATTTCATGGTGTGCAAAATTATATGAATGATTTTATTGTACGCCTTATGAGCTCAAAAATGGTAAAGTATCAAAAAGAAAAGGTTGATGATGAAGAAATACAGCTATATGCCGCGAGAATGCAGCCAAAATATTACTTCAAGTTTCAGAAATCTCTGGAAAATAACAGTCATGGCATATTGAGTACATTGATTATATATAAGTTGCTGACCTACTTTTTAGAATCTGATTACAGTATAAATGAGGACTACGTATTTTACCCGGAGGATCAGCGTCAATTTTATATCCGGAGAGAAATCTTAAGGGCGATTGCCTCTCATACCTGCAATGATATTTACCAGCTCTATATGACGTCGTTTTCTTTTCTGCTGAGGATATGCGACGATACGCAGGAGTGGGGACGCAAAAATATTTCTGAACTGTATGTCGGTCAGTCACAGGAATATGTCTTGAAGGATATCGATTTATATATTGAGGATGCAAAGAATTTTTTCAGATGTACCATTGCGGAAGAATTTACTGTAAGCGAAAAGCAGGATGTGGTTACGCTGATTAACAGACTGCGGGAGCAGTCACTGGGATACGTAACAATATTTCGTGATGGACAGGATACGGGTTCGAGAAATTTTTCTTTTATCAGAAAGCTTCTGATCAAATACGGAGAAATACAGATTAACCTTACATTAAATATTATGAAAGATTCTGCGTCTGAATTGATAGGGGATATCGAGTATACCTCGGATGACAATACAAAAAAGGAATTCGGCCTTGATTTCTTTCGGAAAATCAATGTTGATTTTCAAAAAGGGGTTCGGTTTTTTGACAGGGAAGAGAAAGCATGCGGTGAAATGAAAATCAATAAGAATGGTAATGTTACTGAACCGAAGAATCATTCTGACTGGTTAAACGGAAAGTTTGTAATATTTTTATCAAAGTAGGACAAGATATATGAATTTTACATGCCAGGCAATATCCAAATCGGCTGCCATTTCGTACACGGTTGAAATATGCGCGACGTCCAGGGACGCCTGTATGAAATATGAAGACAAACAAAAATTTGACGATCTTTGCAGGAATGGCTGCCCGAACTATTCCCATAAATGGTCATGCCCGCCGTATGCGCCGCCATTTGAGCGTCTTGCATCGAAATGGAAAAATTTATACATTGTTTTCATTCATGCGGATATGGAGCAGTTTTCCTATATTAAAAACGATTATTTAAAGGTGAAAGCGGCGAACAGTATGCTGAAATCACGGGCGGACCGGTTTATACGGGAGATGGCCAGGCTGCACGGAGAGGCTGTTTCGACCGGAAGCTGCCGCCTTTGTAAGCCGTGCAGATGCAAATCTGGCATGCCGTGCGCGCACCCGGAGTCGATGGCGTACAGCTTTGAGGCTTTGGGGATTGATGTAGGGCGGCTTACGGAGGATTATTTTCAAAGGCCGCTGAAATGGTACAGCAGACAGAGCGTGCCGGAATATACCTCGGTTGTCTGCGGTATTCTGACAAATGAGGATCTGTCCGGCGAATACTTGCGGGCGGAATATGAGAAATGTGTGAAAAATTAGTTTACACAAGGCAATAAGAGCAGGTTGAAAAATCATTTGGTTCGTATAAGAGAAAGGTTACAGTATCATGA